>NZ_VIDT01000323.1 GCF_006519715.1 Ideonella azotifigens | reverse complement strand
TACAAGCGGCCTGCGGTGCCGCGCCTGGAAGAGTTCGAGGGCCGCGGCATTTCCTACTGGGCTTCGGCGCTGGAGGCACGCATCTGCGCGAAGACCGAGGTGGCGCTGGTGGGCGGCGGCAATTCCGCCGGCCAGGCCGCCGTGTTCCTGTCGCAGCACGCCGCGCGCGTGCGCATGCTGGTGCGAGGCCCTGGTCTGGCGGCGACCATGTCGCGCTACCTGATCGACCGCATCGAAGCCACGCCCAACATCGAGCTGCTCGTCCGGACGGAGATCACCGAGCTGCACGGCGAACACTGCACCGGCCTGGAGGCCACCAGCTGGCGCCGGCGCAATGGCGGCGAGGTCGAAACCCATCCGGTGCGCAACGTCTTCCTGTTCGTCGGCGCCGAACCCGAAACGCGCTGGTTGGCAGGCTGCGACGTGAAGCTGGACCGGCATGGCTTTGTGCTCACCGGCCAGGGCACCACCTGCAAGATTCCCGGCCACGTGCCCGCCGCGCTGGAGTCCAGCATTCCCGGCGTGTTCGCGGTGGGGGATGTGCGCGCCGGCTCGGTCAAGCGCGTGGGCGGGGCCATTGGCGAAGGCGCCGCGGTGGTCGCGGCCATCCATCAGTACCTGTCCGGCACGCAGGCCGTCGCCTGAGTCGGGGCCTCAGCGCGCTTCGCGCCGCTGCTCGCGCAGCATGAACAGGTACAGGCTTTCGACCTTCTCGCGGGCCCACGGCGTCTTGCGCAGGAACTTCAGGCTGGAGCCGATGCTCGGGTCCAGCGCGAAGCAGCGCACCGGCACCTGCTCTGCCAGGCCTTCCCAGCCGAAGTAGGCGACCAGGGCCTGCAGCATGGCCTCCAGCGTCAGGCCGTGCAGCGGGTTTTTCGGCTGGCCGGGCGGCTTGCTCGGGGGCTGATCGGGCGGTGCGGCGGGTGCGTCTGACATGCGGCGATTCTCGCAGCCCGCTCAGCTCAGCCCGCCGTAGCGCTCGGTGCGGATGCTCGCCGCCGGCATGCCCAGGTCCACCAGCGCTGCGGCCACCGTCTCGACAAAGCCTGTCGCGCCGCATAGGTACCCGTCCTGCGGCTGCTGGCCCCACTGCTGCAGCGCAGTGGCCAGTGCGGCGCGGTCCAGCCGCTGCGAAAAGTCGCCGGCGCGCCGCGCCGGCTCGCGGGTGGTGACCGCTGTGAAGTGAAAGCGGGCATCCTGCGCCGCCATCGCGGCCAGCTCGTCGCGGTAGACCAGTTCATCCCAGGTCCTGGCGCTGTAGATCAGCAGGGTGTCGACGGGCGCCTGCGTGGCCGCGCGGTGGCGCAGCATGGCCATCAGCGGCGCAATGCCGGAACCACCGGCCACCAGCAGCAGCGGGCCGGGCTGGGTGACGCGCCAGACGAAGTGGCCGCCAATCGGCCCGCGCAGTTCCAGCACGTCGCCGGCAACCGTCACCTCGTGGAAATAGGGCGAGACCTCGCCGTTGTCCAGCCGCTCGATCAGCAACTCCATGCGCGGCGCGCCGGGCGCCGAAGCAATGGAGTAGCTGCGCCGCGCCTCGTAGCCGTCTTCCGCGACCAGCCGCAGGTCCACATGCTGGCCCGCCTGGTGCGGCGGCAGCGGGCTGTTCAGGAACAGGCTGAGCGCACGTGGCCCATGGCGCAGCACTTCGTCGACCGTCGCCTCCCGCCAGGGCGAGGCTGCAGGCGTGGGCACCGCGCTCACGGATCGTCCGAGAAGCGTTGCTCGCGCCATGGGTCGCCGTACATGTGATAACCGCGCAGCTCCCAGAAACCGGCCTCGTCACGCTCGGTGAACTTCAGGCCGTTGACCCACTTGGCGCTCTTCCAGAAGTACAGGTGCGGCACCAGCAGGCGCGCCGGGCCGCCATGCTCGGGCGCCAGCGGCTCGCCGCCAAAGTGCGTGGCAATCATCGCCTTGCCGCCGATCACGTCGGCCAGCGGCACGTTGGTGGTGTAGTCGTCGAAGGACTGGGCGAGCAGGAAGGGTGTGGGCGGCGTGATGCCGGCCGCGGCGAACAGGTCGTCCAGCGACACGCCCCGCCAGGCGGTGTTGAACTTGGACCAGGTCGTCACGCAGTGGATGTCGCCCTGCCACTCTGTCTGCGGCAGTGCCTGGAATTCGTCCCAGCTCCAGCTGGCCAGCGGCTTGGCGCCAGCCTTCAGCGTGAAGCGCCAGGTCGCCAGGTCCACACGCGGCGTAGGGCCAAAGGAGAGCACCGGGAAGTCCGGCGTCAGGTGCTGGCCAGGCGGCAGGCGCTTGGCGGTTTCGGCGCTGGGCCGCATCCCGAAGAATCCACGGGTGGCCATGGCAAGTCCTTTGTCTGGTCAGGAAGGTGGAAGTCAGGCGACTGTGCCTCTACAGGGCGAGCCTGTCCACCGCCGAAGGCAGGGATGTGGATCGTCCAAAAGGTCGGCCATCAGGGCGAGGTCAGCCCGTGCTGGGCATGCCACTCGGCCAGCGACATCGGCGGGTATTCGTCGTAACGTGGGTCGCCGGGCAAGCCTTCCACCGCCACCCACGGCGCCTTGGACCCCAGCATCAGGTGCACATGCGAGGGTGGCAGGGGCAGCGGCGTGTCGATGGCGCTGGCATGCGGGTGCACCAGGTCCGGCCAGGTCGGGTCGTAAAGCCACAGCGCGCTGCCGCAGCGCGTGCAGAAGTGGCGTTGGCCGGTGCTCTGCTCAAGCTTGCCGTCTCGCTCGATGTGGGCCTGGTACACCCGCAGATAGCGCCTGCCCGTGACCTTCAGCGTGCGGAAGTCCGCACCGAGGTTGATCGCAAAGCCGCCGCCGCCGGCGGTCTTTCGGCAGATCGAGCAATAGCAGCGCATGAACGGCACCGGCTGCGCCGACTGGACCGAGAACTTGACGCTGCCGCAGTGGCAGCTGCCTTCGAGTTGCATGGGGGTTCCTGGCTCGGTGGTGGAACGTTGTCCGGGCAGGCCGCGTGCCTGGGCCGCCGGAGGTTACGGCATACTCGTTTGCCATTCTTCTGCCGGGCCGTCGCGGCCTGTCTGCTCGCCGTCAGTCTCGCGGTGAGCGCTCGTTCAACGCATTGCTGCCATGACCCTGGAACGTTCGCTTTTCTCCGTTCGCCGGCTGGCCGCTGGCGCGTTCGCCTGCGTGGCGGTGCTGTGGCTTTCGGGCTGCTCATCGACCTACCTCACGCCCGGTCCCAAGGCCGACCTGCAGGAAGAAACGCCGGCAGACCTGCAAGCAGGCTTTGCCGCCAAGCCCACGCTGAAGTTCCCGGCCAGCATCGTGGCCATGCATGTGCAAGGTCCGGCCTACAACAACTTCGCGCTGGGCCGCCGAGGCGGTGCCGTGGATGGCGGCGGCCGGTACACCGTCGTCACCACGCGCGACGACGCTGAACAAGCCGAGTTGGAGCGCCTGGGCAAGCTGCCGCAGGTGGCCGGCCTGGCGTCCGTCAATCGCATGCTGCTGCCGGAGCGCATCAGCAGCGAACGCGACCTGCGGCTTGCCGCCTCGCGACTGCAGGCCGACGTGGTCTGGCTCTACACCTTCGACACCCGCTTCTTCGACAACGACCAGGCCAAGCCGCTGACCGTCGTCTCGCTGGGCCTGGCGCCCACGCACAAGATCTCGGTCAGCACCGTGGCTTCCGCGCTGCTGGTGGACACCCGCACCGGTTACGTCTACGGCGCCTACGAGGCAACCGCACAGGCCCAGACCTTGGCCTCCTCCTGGGGCAGCCAGGACAGCGCGGATGAACAACGCCAGCTCACCGAGCGCGACGCATTCTCCAAGCTCACGGCCGAATTCAGCCGCAGCTGGCCCGGTCTGGTGGCTCGCCACAGCGCGGGCTCCTGACTTCGGGCGGGGCGCCATCTTCGGCCGCGGGTCGAGGCGTCCCCCAAGTTGGCGTTGCGCCGCTGGCCGTGCGCATGGATAGTGAAGGTGTTTCTCATTCGGCAACAAGCGGGAGCTCGCCATGTATCTGCCCTGGATGGTGTTCTGGTCTCCGCAGTACCACTTTCCCTGGAGCGGCTCGGTTGCGCAGCAGATCGAGCCCAACTTGACGGCGTTTTTCAATGGCATCTCGCCTCAGTCCGGCGACAAGGACATCGAGCGCCAGGCGTTTGATGTGGCTTCTTATGGCAAGCAGCTGGGTTGGCTGACCGAGGTCGTGCTGGGTCAACTCGGCCGAGGTCAGGTCGACGCCGACACGGTCGAAGACGCCCTGAAGGGGCTGGAAGACACGCAGCAGCAGGTCGAAGCCTTGAAGCTGCGCAAGCTCAAGGCGGACATGGACCGCATTGGCGTGCTGCTGGAAACGATGAAGAAGGACCGGCCCAAGGAATATGCCTTGCTGGCCAGGCGGCTGCGGGATCAGGGGTGACGGCTGGCGGACCGACGGAAGCCCCGGCCTTCTACGACGCGCTGGCACCGCTCTACCACCTGGTCTACCCGGACTGGCCGGCCAGCGTGTGGCGCCAGGGTGAGCAACTCTCGGTGCTGATGCAGCGCGAGTGGCCGCGGGCCACGCCGCAGCGGCGGGTGCTGGATGTCGCCTGCGGCATCGGCACGCAGGCGCTGGGGCTGGCGCAGCAAGACCACGCCGTGACGGCTTCTGACCTGTCGCCTGCCTCGGTGGCTCGGGCGCGAGACGAGGCGGCCCGACGCGGCCTGCACATCGCCTTCTCGGTGGCGGACATGCGGGAGGTGCACCGCCACCACGGGGGCGGTTTCGACCTGGTGCTGTCTGCCGACAACTCGCTGCCGCACCTGCTCACGGATGCGGACCTGCTGCAGGCGCTGCAGCAGATGCACGACTGCCTCGCCCCCGGTGGCGGCTGCGTGATCAGCGTGCGCGACTACGCCGCCGAGCCGCGCGGGCGCGGCATCGTCAAGCCCTACGGCGTGCGCGAAGAAGCCGGCAAGCGCTTCCTGCTGAGCCAGGTCTGGGACTTCGAGGCCCGTCCTGCAGCGGCCGACGGGACCCCGCAGGCCGACCTGTGCCACATCACATTTTTCTTCGTCGAGGAAGACACTGCCAGCCAGGCGGTGCAGACCCACGTGATGCGCTCGGTCTACCACGCGGTGAGCACCGACACGCTGCTGCAGCTAATGCGGGCGGCGGGCCTGCGCGACGTGCGGCGCCTGGACGATGTGTTCTATCAGCCGGTGCTGGTGGGCACCCGGGCCGGCTGACTGCACGGCGCCGCGGCGCCCTTGGCACGCCGCGCAAACGCCTTCACACGGTTTCGGGCTGGCCACTGTGCAGCGAGCGCCGCATGGCCTGGCCGATGCGGGTGGCCGCGGTGGCATCGGCCAGGCTCAGGCCGGTGGGCGGGCCACCCCGGCAGGCCTGGACGAAGGCGTCCAGTTCGTGGCGGAAGGCCTCGTGGAAGCGCTCGAAGAAATCGGCCACCGGGCGGTGGTGCACGCCGCTTGCGTCCCGCGTCTGCACGCGGTCGCGGTGGGCTCCCACACCCACGCTGAGCACGCCCTGGGTGCCGATCACCTCGGTGGTGGTCTCGTGGCCATGCGGCATGGTGCGGCTGGCGTAGAGCACGGCCCGGGCGCCGCCCTCGAACTCGATGATGGCCATGCCGTTGTCCACGTCGCCGTGCTCGGCCAGGTCCGGGTGCAGCGCGATGGTGCCGCTGGCGAACACCCGCAGGGCGCGCGGGCTGCCCAGCATCCAGCGGGCCAGGTCGATGTCATGCACGCTGCAGTCCATGAACAGGCCACCCGAGGTGGGGGCAAAGCGCACGAAGAAGCCGGCCGGGTCGTGCATGTCGCAGGTCTGCGAGCGCACCAGGAACGGCCGGCCCACATGGCCGGCCTCGATGTCGGCCCGGGCCTGGCGGTAGCTGGGGTCAAAGCGCCGCACAAAGCCCACCATGGCCACCAGGCCAGGATGGCGGGCCGCCACCGCCTCCACCCGCTCGCAGGTCTCCACGTCCAGCGACAGGGGCTTTTCGACGAAGACGTGCTTGCCCGCGGCCAGCGCCGCCATGGTCTGCTCGGCATGCAGGGTGGTGGGGGTGACCAGCACCACCGCGTCCAGTTGCGGGTCTTGCACAAAGGCCTGGAAATCGCTGTGCAGGGTCTGCACGCCCAGCGTTTCGCGGGCCCAGGTGCGTTCCTCGGCGACGGGGCTGCAGGCCGACACCAGCTGGGCACCAGGC
>NZ_VIDT01000322.1 GCF_006519715.1 Ideonella azotifigens | reverse complement strand
CGGCGCTCAAGCGCATCAAGTAGGCAGCAGCGGCGGCGCAACCGCCGCTCGCCCCGCTTCTACACCCTGTTGCACGGGGCCATTCAAATCGGCTTTGGGGCTGGCTTGCCAGCGCCAAAAGCACGCCTAGAATCGCGGCTCCCGAAGTGTTTGAATGCCGGCTTAGCTCAGTTGGTAGAGCAACCGCCTTGTAAGCGGTAGGTCATCCGTTCGATTCGGATAGCCGGCACCACGTCACCCCGGCGCGCCCGGCGTTCAGGCCCGTTCGGATTGAACCTTGACCCGGATCTCGCGGCGGGGCCAGCCTTGATCGGCCAGCACCTGCGCCAGCAGCGGCACGCATTGCCGCAGCTTGGCGGCCACCGCGCTGTTGGGTACCAGCAGGTTCCATCCCTCGTCGTCCAGCACACCGGGCCGCACATGGGCCGCCAGCGCGGCCGGCAGCACCAGGCGCACGGTCGCCATGCGGGCTTCCGATTCGCGCAGGCGTTCCAGCAGCCGGCCCAGCGTGGCATTGGCGCCCAGTGCTTCGGCAATGGGGCGAGTGAAGGGCTGGTGCATGGGCAACGGCATGGCAGGAGTGTAGCGATGCAGATCATGATCACCCACGGCGGACTGGCGCGCACCCGCGTCGTCAGCTTCAGCCGCATGCAGCTGAGCCTGGCCATTGCGGCGCTGGTGCTGGTGCTGCTGCTGGCTTCCGGCGCGGTCTACCACTTCATCTTCCTGAAGGCGGCGCGCGAGGGCTGGCCCATCGTCAGCCAACTGGTCAAGCTGGTGGTGCATGACGAAATCGCCCAGCGCGACCGCTTCATGCGCGAGAACCTGGACGCCATGGCCGTCAAGGTCGGCGAGATGCAGGCCCGCATGGTCAAGCTCGAAGCGATGGGCGACCGCGTCACCGGGCTGGCCGGCGTGAAGCCAGATGACCTCAAGGTGATGACGGCGCCGGCGCCGGCGCCGGCGCCTGGTCCGGCTGCCAGTGGCGCGTTCCGCGCCACGCCCGGCGTTGGTGGCCCTTATGTGCCGCTGGACCACCCGACGCTGGACCAGCTCAACCTCGCGCTGCAGGGCCTGGAAAGCCAGGCCGAGCAGCGCACCGACCTGCTGACCTTCGCCGAGTCGCGGTTGTTCGAGACCCGGCTGCGCGCGCTGATGGTGCCCAACAGCCGGCCGATCGCCAGCGACGTGATCGGCTCAGGCTTCGGTTTCCGCACCGACCCCTTCACCAACCGCCCGGCGTTGCACACCGGGCTGGACTTCGCAGCCGACGTCGGCACCACCATCCTGGCCGCGGCCGGCGGTGTTGTGTTGTCCACCGACTGGCATCCGCAGTACGGCCATCTGCTGGAGATCGACCACGGCAACGGCCTGGTGACCCGCTACGCCCACACCTCCGCCATCCTGGTCAAGGCCGGTGACTTGGTCAAGCGCGGCCAGCCGGTGGCGCGTGTGGGCACCACCGGCCGCTCGACCGGGCCGCACCTGCATTTCGAGGTCGTGGTCGACGGCGTGCCGCAGGACCCGGCCAAGTTCCTCGCTGCCGGACCGGCACCTGCACTGCCGGCACTGGCGCAGCGGACCTTGGTGCCGACGCCGTCGGGCCCGCTCGGCACCCACTGATCGCCCGTTTCCATGCCTCGCGAGGGTGCTGCTGGCACCCCTGGGACTGGGCTGAGACCTGCCACACCCCGGTGCTAAACTCGCTCGCTTTTGCGAAGCGCATCGCGCTTGCAAGATCGCGCGCCGCCCCCATCTGCATCCGCTGGAACATGGCCTGTGCGCATCTGTGCAGGCCGTGGCTCGCGTGGCCGGCATCTCGGCCACCGCGGGCGCTGTCGCCACCCGAATCACCAGGCCCTGACGCTGCATGTTGCCCAAGCTTCTCACCCAGATTTTCGGCAGTCGCAATGACCGCCTGCTCAAGCAATACCGCCGCGTCGTCGAGCAGATCAACGCGCTGGAGCCGCAGTTCCAGGCCCTGGACGACGCTGCGCTGCAAGGCAAGACGGCCGAGTTCCGGGCCCGCCTGGAAAAGGGCGAGACGCTGGACGACCTGCTGCCCGAAGCCTTCGCCACCGTGCGCGAAGCCGGCAAGCGGGTGCTGAAGATGCGCCACTTCGACGTGCAGATGCTGGGCGGCATGACGCTGCACAACGGCAAGATCGCCGAAATGCGCACCGGCGAAGGCAAGACGCTGATGGGCACGCTGCCGGTCTACCTGAATGCGCTGCCGGCCAAGGGCGTTCACGTGGTCACGGTCAACGATTACCTCGCCCGGCGCGACGCCGAGTGGATGGGCCGGCTGTACAGCTGGCTGGGCCTCAGCGTGGGCGTGAACGTGCCCGGCATGGACAAGCCGGAAAAGCAGGCCGCCTACGCTGCCGACATCACCTACGGCACCAACAACGAATACGGCTTCGACTACCTGCGCGACAACATGGTCTACGAGCCTAGCGAGCGCGTGCAGCGCGGCCTGGCCTACGCCATCGTCGACGAAGTTGACTCGATCCTGATCGACGAAGCCCGCACGCCGCTGATCATCTCCGGCCAGGCCGAGGACCACACAGAGCTCTACGTGCGCATCAACGCCGTGGCGCCCAAGCTGAAGAAGCAGATCGGCGAAGCCGATCCGCGCACTGGCGAAGGTGTAATCGAGCCGGGCGACTTCACGGTCGACGAGAAGAGCCACCAGGTCTTCCTGACCGAGGACGGCCACGAGAATGCCGAGCGCATCCTGGCCGAGGCTGGCCTGCTGGTCGAAGGCGCCAGCCTGTACGACCCGGCCAACATCACGCTGATGCACCATGTGTACGCAGCGCTGCGCGCCACCCACCTGTACCACCGCGACCAGCACTACGTGGTGCAGAACGGCGAAGTCGTCATCGTCGACGAATTCACCGGCCGCCTGATGACAGGCCGCCGCTGGTCCGACGGCCTGCACCAGGCCGTCGAGGCCAAGGAAGGCGTGCAGATCCAGAGCGAGAACCAGACCCTCGCCTCGATCACCTTCCAGAACTACTTCCGCATGTACGGCAAGCTGGGCGGCATGACCGGCACGGCCGACACCGAAGCCTACGAATTCCAGGAAATCTACGGCCTGGAAACGGTGGTGATTCCGCCGAACCGGCCGACCATCCGCAAGGACGAGCTGGACCTGGTCTACAAGACCGCGCGCGAGAAGTACAACGCCGTCACCGAAGACATTCGCGACTGCCACACGCGTGGCCAGCCGGTGCTGGTCGGCACGACCTCGATCGAGAACTCCGAGCTGGTCTCGGAACTGCTGACCAAGGCGAAGCTGCCGCACCAGGTGCTGAACGCCAAGCAGCACGCCCGCGAAGCGGAAATCGTGGCCCAGGCCGGCCGGCCCGGCGTGATCACCATCGCGACCAACATGGCGGGCCGCGGCACCGACATCGTGCTGGGTGGCAACGTCGAGAAGCAGATCCAGTTCATCGAGGCTGACGACACGATTGCCGAGGCCGACAAGGTCACGCGCATCCAGCTGCTGAAGGACGAATGGGCGGGGCTGAATGCCGCGGTCAAGGAAGCCGGCGGCCTGCGCATCATCGCCACCGAGCGCCACGAGTCGCGCCGCATCGACAACCAGCTGCGCGGTCGCTCCGGCCGCCAGGGCGACCCGGGTGCCTCGCGCTTCTACCTGTCGCTGGAAGACCCGCTGATGCGCATCTTCGCCGGTGACCGCGTGCGCGCGATCATGGACAGGCTGAAGATGCCCGAAGGCGAGGCCATCGAGGCCGGCATCGTCTCGCGCTCCATCGAGTCCGCGCAGCGCAAGGTCGAGGCGCGCAACTTCGACGTGCGTAAGCAGCTGCTCGAATACGACGACGTGTCGAACGACCAGCGCAAGGTCATCTACCAGCAGCGCAACGAGATCCTCGAAGCGAGCGAGCTGACCGAGCAGATCACCAACCTGCGCGCCGCGACCATGGAGGACGTGACACGCGACTTCGTGCCGGCCGACAGCGTCGAGGAACAGTGGAACCTGGCGGGCCTGGAGAAGGTGCTGAAGGAAGAGTGGCAGCTGGACCTGTCGCTGCAGGCGCTGGTCGCCGGTGCCAGCAGCATCACCGACGAGGAAGTGCTGGAGAAGGTCCAGGCCGCCGCAAACGCCGCATTCCAGGCCAAGCTGGACCTGGTCGGCGCAACCCAGTTCACGCCCTTCATGCGCATGGTGCTGCTGCAGGCCATCGACTCGCACTGGCGCGAGCACCTGGCTGCGCTGGACTACCTGCGCCAGGGCATCCACCTGCGCGGCTATGCGCAGAAGAACCCCAAGCAGGAATACAAGCGCGAGGCCTTCGAGCTGTTCGCCCAGTTGCTGAATGTCGTGAAGATGGAAGTCACCCGCGTGCTGATGACCGTGCGCGTGCAGACGCAGGAGCAGGTCAGCCAGGCGGCCGAGGCCATCGAGGAACAGGCCGAACAGCTGCGCAACATCACCTACACCCATCCGAACGAAGACGGCAGCGTCAGCGCCGAGACCGATCCGGCCACGGTGGCAGGCGAAATGCCCCGCGTCGGCCGCAACGACCCCTGCCCCTGCGGCAGCGGCCTGAAGTTCAAGGCCTGCCACGGCAAGCTGGCCTGAGCGTTCGGAGTTGCCTTGAAGCTCGCTGATCTGGCTGCTGCGCCGGACCAGCGGCGCACTGCGCGGCTGCTGCTGCGCGTGCCAGGCCCGGCAGACGGCGCGCTGCTGATGGACAGCTTCAACGCCTCGCTGCCGGCCTACCGCTTCATCCACTGGGCACAGCGCCGCAGTGGTCCGTTCACGCTGCAGGAGGCCGCAGACCTGGGCGGCCGGCTGCTGGGCTACCACCGCAGCGGCAGCTCGCTGCACTACCTGGTGTTGCGGACGGCCGAGGCCGGCGCCGAAGCGGGCGCCGTCGTTGGCCTGATCGACCTGCACAGCTTCGACTTCGAAGCGCCGCGGGTCGAGCTGGGTTATGTGGGCGACGTGCGCCAGGCCGGCCGCGGCCTGATGCGCGAAGCGGTGATGGCGGCGACCGAGATCGCCTTTGAACTCGGCTTCATCCGCGTGCAGGCCTTGAGCGATGCACGCAACACCCGCGCGCTGCACTTCGCCGAATCGTTGCCGGGCTTCCGGCGCGAAGGCGAGCTGCGGGGCTACGAACCCGATCCCTGGGGTGCGCCCACGACCCAGGTCATGTTTGCCGCGCTGCGGCCGGGCCTGGTGCTCGCCACCGAGCCGCCGCCAGCGCCTTGATCCACGCTAGGAATTCGCCTTGTTCAAGAACCTGATCGTCTACCGCATCGGCCCCGACTGGGTGCCGGACCTCGGCGCCGCGCTGGAAGCCTTCGAGCACGAACCCTTCGTGCCCTGCGGCGCCACCCAGCCCACGTCTTCTGGCTGGACGCCGCCGCGTGGCGTGGTGCATGCGCCGCTGGTCGAGAGCATTGGCGGCCAGTGGCTGATGAAGCTGATGGTCGAGCAGAAGGTGCTGCCGTCGTCGGTCGTCAAGCGCCGCACCGACGAGATTGCCCACCACATCGAGCTGCAGACCGGCCGCAAGCCGGGCAAGAAGCAGCAGAAGGAACTCAAGGAGCAGGCCACGCTGGAGCTGCTGCCGATGGCCTTCACCAAGCAGTCCGCGGCGCAGGCCTGGATCGACCCCGAACGCCGCCTGCTGATCCTCGACGCCGGCAGCGCCAGCCGGGCCGACACGGTGGTCACGCACCTGGTCAAGGCCTTGCCCGGCTTTGCGGTGCAGTTGCTGCAGACCCGCTGCTCGCCGGCCGTGGCCATGGCCAACTGGCTGTCCACCGGCGAGCCGCCGGCAGGCTTCAGCGTGGACCGCGAATGCGAGCTGAAGTCCACCGACGAGATGAAATCCGTCGTGCGCTATGCCCGCCACCCGCTGGACACCGACGAGGTGCGCCAGCACATCGAGCTGGGCAAGCAGCCCACCCGCCTGGCGATGACCTGGGCCGAGCGCATCTCGTTTGTGCTGACGGACCAACTGCAGGTCAAGAAGCTGAAGTTCGAGGATGTCGTCTTCGAAGGCAAGCAAGGCTCGGCCGACCGACCCGAGGACGCCTTCGACACCGACGTGGCCATCACCACCGGCGAGCTGGTGCAGCTGATCCCGGACCTGATCGAGGCGCTGGATGGCGAGCTGCAGC
>NZ_VIDT01000321.1 GCF_006519715.1 Ideonella azotifigens | reverse complement strand
TCGCCCGCGCCCAGCACATTGAGCACTTCCACGCGCTCGCCCTGCACCGTCAGCGCATCGTCCAGCCGTGCGGGCACCTCGCCTGGCACATAGCTGCAGCCCAGAGGGCCGCGCTTGACCACCATGGCCGCCGGCGTCAGCGCCCGCACCCGGCGCAGCGAGCCCATCAGATCGCCCGGCACGCCACCGGCAATCATGAACTCCTCCTCGGTGCCGATCAGCAGTTCGAACTGCGGCAGCAGGGCCTGCAGGCTGGCGCTCACGGCGGCATCGGCCACGTAACGGTTCTGGCCCTCGCCGCGGGCGGTGAGGCCCCACAGCACCGGCCGGTAGTCGATGTCCAGCACGCGCAGCGTGCCGTGCCGGCCGGCATGGGCCAGCGCGGCGCTGGAGGCCGCGCGCACCGTGGGCTGCGAGAGATGCGTGCCAGTGATCAGCAGCGCCCGGCACTGGGCGATGAAGTCCTCCGAGATGCCCTCGGCCTGCAGTGCCATGTCGGCGCAGTTCTCGCGGTAGAAGAGCAGCGGGAAGGTGTCGCGGTCCTTCAGGCCCAGCAGCACCAGGCCGGTCAGGCGCTCCGGGTCGACCTGCACCATGCGGGTGTCGCAGCCCTCGCGCTGCAGGGTCTGCAGCAGGAAGCGGCCCATCTGCTCGTCGCCCACGCGGGAGATCATGGCGCTGCGCAGGCCCAGCCTGGCGGCGCCGAAGGCGATGTTGGCCGAGCTGCCGCCCAGGTATTTGGCAAAGCTGCTGGCGTCTTCCAGCGGGCAGCCCACCTGCTGGGCATACAGGTCCACCGCCAGCCGGCCCAGGCAGGCGAGGTCGTGGCGGCGGCCGCCGGGAATGGCCAGCTGCGGGCCTGGGTGGGTGTTGGGGGTGAGGTACATGGCGGGGGTGTCCATCAGATCGTCACGCCTTCCAGCTCGGCCATCATCTTCTGCATCTCCGCGCCGCCGGCCATCATGTCCAGCACCTCCGCCTTGCTGACATCACGCTTGGCGAAGCTGCCCATGGACTGGCCGCGGTTGAGCAGCGTGAAGCTGTCGGCCACCGGGTAGGCGTGGTTGACGTTGTGGGTGATGAAGATCACCGAGATGCCGCGCTCGCGGGCCCGGTGGATCAGCTTGAGCACGTTGACGCTTTGCTTGACGCCCAGCGCCGCGGTGGGTTCGTCCAGGATCAGCACATGGGCGCCGAAGTGGATGGCCCGGGCAATCGCCAGGCATTGCTTTTCGCCGCCGGACATCTGGCCCACCATCTGGTCCGCGTCTCGCACGCGAATGCCCATGGCGGCCAGCTCCTCGGCGGCGATGCGGGCGGCCTGCGCGTGGTCCATCACCGGCAGCACGCCCAGGAGTTTCCTGACCGGCTCGCGGCCCATGAAGAAGTTGCGCGAGACGCTCATCAGCGGCACCAGCGCCAGGTCCTGGTAGACGGTGGCGATGCCAGCGTCCAGCGCCTCGCGCGGCGAGCGAAAGCGCACCGGCTGGCCATTGACCAGGTACTGGCCCTTCTCGGGCGTGAACACGCCGGCCAGGGTCTTGATCAGCGTGCTCTTGCCGGCACCGTTGTCGCCCAGCAGGCAGTGCACCTCGCCGCGGCGCAGGCGCAGCGTGATGTCGCTCAGCGCGATCACGGCGCCGAAGTACTTGCTGATGTTCTCCAACTGAAGGATGTAGTCGTCAGGCTTGGGGTTGCTCATCACAGCTCCGGTGTGGTGGCTGAGCGCGGCTCAGCGGCCCAGCGCAACGCGCCGGCGGATGTAGTTGTTGAACAGCACCGCGGCCAGCAGCATGCCGCCCAGGAACACGCGGTACCAGTTGTTGTCGATGCTGGTGTAGCCAATGCCGATCTGCACCACGCCGAAGATCAAGGCCCCCAGCGCGGCGCCTATCACCGAGCCGAAGCCGCCGGTCAGCAGGCAGCCGCCGATGACCGCGGCGATGATGGCCTCGAACTCCTTCTGCAGCCCGCGATCGGCCGCCGCCGAGCCGGCATCGGCCACCTGCAGCACCGCAAACACGGTGGCGCAAAAGGCCATGAAGACAAACAGCAGCACCTTGACCCGCGCCACCGGGATGCCCACGTTCTTGGCCGCGTTGGCGTCGCCGCCGACCGCGAGGATCCAGTTGCCCACCCGCATGCGGGCCAGCACGAAGGCGCCGCCTGCCGTCAGCGCGGCCCACCACACCATCACCTTTGGCACGCCGATGGCCAGCGCCGCGCCGTCGTCGCGCGCGGCCAGCAGGCCCAGCCGGGCCAGCGCGTTGAACAGGCCGGTCAGCACATGGCCCTGGAACAAGGCCTGCACCAGCGGGTCGGCCGCGATCAGCTCGTGCAGCACTGCGTCCCCATTGCTGGAGACGATGGTCTTGCCGGTCAGCAGCACCGAGATGGCCAGGCTCAGGCCGCGCAGGATGAAATAGAAGGCCAACGTGACGATGAAGCTGGGCAGCCCGGTCTTGACCACCAGCCAGCCGTTGAGCCCGCCCAGCGCCATCGCAGTGGCGAAGGCGAACAGCACGGCCAGCCAGACCGGCCAGCCCCAGTAGAGGCAGGGGATCGCCAGCATCATGCCGGCGAAGCCGATCATCGAGCCGATGGAGAGATCGAACTCGCCGGCAATCATCAGCAGCGCCGCACCCACCGCGAGGATGCCCAGGAAACCGGCCACCGTGCCCCAGTTGACGATGCCCTCGGCGCTGAACATGCCAGAGCCGCCCGCGCCGAGGCCGAACAGCAGGAACACCAGCGCGGTGCCGGAGAGCGCGCCGAACTCGGGCCGCGCGAGCAGCCGCCGCAGGCGACCGACCTGGCGCAGGCGCTCGTCGCTAGCAGGGACCGGCGCCACCGTGCTGGGTGGCGGATGGGGAGTGGACAGCAGGGCACTCATGAAAACCTCGTGCGTCAATCAAGCCAGAAGAGGCCGCGGCGCAGGGAGCTGCCGCGGCGCAGGGTTCACCACTTCACCGGTATTGGCCGGCGTACTTCTCGACCGTGGCGATGTTGTCCTTGGTCACGAAGCCGGGGCCGGAGCCAATGTGGCGCGGGCCATAAGCGGGCGCCAGGCCGTAGGTGTCCAGCCTGGTCTTGAACTTGGCGTTGGCCTTGAGCGCGGCCGTGGCCTGGGCCAGGTCGGTGCTCTTGGCATCGTGCATCAGCGACAGCACGGCCACCGGGATGTAGCCCTGCAGGTAGGGCTGCTGGTCGATCGCGAAGTTGATCTCGCCGGCCTTGATGCCGCGCGAGATCTCGTCGGAAAGGTCGAAGGTGGCGAAGAAAATTTTGCCTGCCAGGCCCGCTTTCTTGACCGCCTTGAGGGCCGGGGCGGCAGCGTCCGGGCCCAGGGCCAGCACGGCCTGGGTGCCGGGGTTCTGGCGCAGGTAGGCGGCGGTCTTGCTCTCCACCGAGGCGGGGTCGATGCCGGTGTCGATGGTGCTCTTCTTGAAGTCGGCACCAATCGCCTCGGCAAAGCCGCGGCAGCGCTCGAACGAGGCCGGATTGGTGGCGAAGTGATTGATGCAGACAAAGCTCTTCACGCCCGCCGCCTTGGCCCGCTCGCCCGCCCCCTTGCCGGCCTCGTACTCGGGCTGGCCCACATGCATCAGCGCGCCCAGCTTCTCGCTTTGCTCGGGCGTGCCTGAGTTCACCGTGATCAGCGGGATCTTCTTGTCGGTGACTCTTTTCAGCGCGCCTTGCAGCACCTGGAAGTCTGCGATGGTGGTGATCACGCCGTCGTAGTTCTGCGCGCTGGCCTGCTCGATCAGCCGGGCCATGTCGGCCAGGTCGCCGTTGGCCGGGTTGCGGTAGTCCACCGTCACGCCGAAGTCCTCGCCGGCCTGCTTGAGCGAGTTGCGGATGGTGTTCCACCAGGCGTCGGAGTCCGGCGCGTGGCTGATGAACACGTAGCGGCCGCCGGCCTGTGCGGCGGCGCAGGTCAGGCTGGCCGCCAGGACCAGGGTGGTGATGGCAAGGCGCCGGCTGAGCGAATGCTGCTTCATGTGTTTGTCTCCTCGCAATGCGTTGCGATTGGCTGGGAATTTCGGCAGATCTCATGGCGGACAAACCGGTTCAGGGCCTGCCGCGACGCCAGTGTAGTCAGAAGAGAAAAAAACTTCTTAGTGGATAACGATTAGAAATTAATTTCTAATTTTCCACCTGCCGACCTATCATGCAAACCGGTTTGTTGGCCCCACCCCTGCGCTCCCCATGTCCGCTCCGCCCGTCGCGCCCGCTGCTTCTCCTGCCCCCGCCGAACGTGCCCAGGCGGAATCTCCCGTGCATGCGCTGCTGCAGCGCATCGCCGCCGAGTACCCCTCGCTGAGCAAGCAGCTCAAGCAGATCGCCCAGCACGTGGAGCAGCACAGCGACCACCTGGGCCTGGAGAAGATCCAGGACGTGGCCGCGCGCTGCGGCGTGCAGCCTTCGGCCGTGGTGCGCTTTGCCAAGCACTTCGGCTTTTCGGGCTACAGCGAGCTGCAGAAGCTGTTCCGCGACGGCATCGCCGCGCAGATCGCCCCGACGCGCAACTACCAGGCGCGCATCCGCGAGGTGATCGCCCAGGGCCAGGGCCGGCTCTCCAGCGCCGACATCGCCTACGAGTTCATCGCTGGCGCGATTGCCGGCATGAACGAGCTCCAGCGCGATCTGCACGGCTCCACGCTGGGCGATGCCGTGGAGCTGCTGGCGCAGGCGCCCGCGATCTGGGTGGTGGGCGCGCGCCGCTCCTTCCCGGTGGCCACCTACTTGGCTTACGCGCTGCAGCACACCGACAAGCCGGTTCAGCTCGTCACCGGCATGGGCGCGATGCACGAGGGCCAGCTGCGCAGCCTGCGCCGCGACGACGTCATGATCGCCATCAGCTTTGCACCCTATGCGCAGGAAACCACGCAGGCCGCCGAGGCCGCCGCCGCCCAGGGTGCGCGCCTGATCGCCATCACCGACAGCCGCATGGGCCCGCTGGCGGCGCTGGCCCTCACCACGCTGGTGGTCAACGAAAGCAGCACCTTCGGCTTTCGCGGGCTGACCAATGTGATGGCCCTGGCGCAAAGCCTCTTCATCGCCCTGGCCTACCGGCTGGAGCTGGACTACCACCCCGCCGCAGGTGCATGAACAACCCCCGCGCACGGCCCCGGGCTGCTGCACGAACAACTTCCCCCACACTTCCAGAGGAGACACCCCATGAAGAACGTCGCCGTCTTCGGCGCCGGCCGCATCGGCCGCATCCATGCCACCAACCTGGCGGCACTGCCTGGCGTGCGCCTGCGCAGCGTGTGCGACCCCATGGCCGCGCAGGCCGCCGAGTTGGCGAGCCAGCTCGGCGCCGAGGTCTCGACCCCGGAAGCGGTGCTGGCAGACCCCAGCATCGACGTGGTGGCCATTGCCTCGCCCACCGACACCCACAGCGAGCTCATCACCCGCGCCGCAGCGGCCGGCAAGCACATCTTCTGCGAGAAGCCGGTGGACCTTTCCGTGCCGCGCGCCCAGGCCTGCGCCCAGGCGGTGCGGGCCGCGGGCGTGGCCTGCATGATCGGCTTCCAGCGTCGCTTCGACCCCACCTTCAACGAAGCCCAGCAGCGCCTGGCGCGCGGCGAGATCGGGGCGCCGGAGATGCTGGTGGTGACCAGCCGCGACCCCGGCGCGCCGCCGGCCCAATACCTGCGCGGCTCGGGCGGCATCTTCCGCGACATGCTGATCCACGACTTCGACATCTTCCGCTGGATCCTCTGCAGCGATGGCGACGAGGCAGCCACGCTCTATGCCACCGGCTCGGTGCTGGTGGACCCGGCCATTGCCGAGGTGCCCGACATCGACTCCAGCGTGGTCACCATCCGCACCCGCAAGGGCCGGCTGGCGCAGATCAACACCAGCCGTCGCGCAGCCTATGGCTACGACCAGCGTTTCGAGGTGCTGGGCTCGACCGGCATGTTGCAGTGTGGCAACCACCGGCCCACCGAGGTCGTGCAGTCCGACGCCCAGGGCGTGCGAGCCGACAAGCCCGAGCACTTCTTCCTGCAGCGCTACCGCGAAGCCTATCGCCTGGAGCTGGCGCACTTCTTCGAATGCCTGCAATCGGGCCGTGCCTTTCGCACGACCATCGAGGATGGCGTGGCAGCCCAGCAGTTGGCGGACGCGGCCGCCCAGTCGCTGGCCAGCGGACAGGTGGTG
>NZ_VIDT01000320.1 GCF_006519715.1 Ideonella azotifigens | reverse complement strand
CGACGTGGCGGCCAGCGCGCCGCGCATCGTCGAAAACTTCCTGGACCTGGCGCACTTCGGCCTGGTGCATGCAGGCTGGCTGGGCGACGCCGAGCACCTGCAGGTGCCGGACCACCAAGTCGAAATCGTGCCGGCCGACGCTACCACGGGCCGCGCCGAAGCCTTGCGCATCAGCGGCTGCAAGGCTTGGCAGCCGCGTGCCCATGAAGCCGCTGCCGAGGGCGCCTGGGTCGACTACGTCTACCACCTGCCCGCGCCGTATGCCGCGGTGCTGGAGAAGGTGCCCGCACTTGACGACGGTCACCGCGAGGCCATCGCGCTGCTGATCTGCCCGCTGGACGAGGAACGCAGCCGCGTTTGGTTCCGTCTCGCGGTGCCAGCAGAAGGCGGCGTGTCGCCCGAGCGCGAGGCCGCGTTGCGCGAGTTTCAGCAGGCCATCTTCCTGCAGGACCGGCCCGTGCTCGAATCCCAACGCCCGCGCCGCCTGCCGCTGGGCCTGACCGACGAAGGCCGCATGGCACGTGAAGTGCACAGTGCGGCCGACAAGGCTTCCGCCGCCTACCGGCGCTACCTGCGCCGCCACCTGATCACCTTTGGAGTCTGCTGATGCCAGCCGTTCCTGCTGTTGCCGCTGCCGCCCCGTCCGTTCCGCTGGACGACACGCTGTTCGACCGCATTCCGCGCGCCGCGCTGCCGGCGCTGCTGGCCCGCATGCCCAAGGCCGAACTGCACATCCACATCGAAGGCTCGCTGGAGCCCGAGCTGATCTTCAAGCTCGCGCAGCGCAACCAGGTGGCCCTGCGCTACGCCAGCGTCGAAGCGCTGCGCCAAGCCTATGCCTTCACCGACCTGCAGAGCTTCCTGGACATCTATTACGCCGGCGCCAGCGTGCTGCTGCAGGAGCAGGACTTCTACGACATGGCCTGGGCCTACTTCGAGAAGGCCAAGGCGGACAACGTGGTGCATGCCGAGCTGTTCTTCGACCCGCAGACCCACACTGCCCGCGGCGTGGCCATGGAGACGGTGATGCGCGGCCTGTCGCGCGCCTGCAATGACGCGCACGACCAGCTGGGCGTCAGCGGCGCGCTGATCCTGTGCTTCCTGCGCCACCTCAGCGAGGAAGATGCGTTTGCCACGCTGGAGGAGGCAGAGCCCTTCCTGGAGCTGTTCATCGGCGTGGGCCTGGACAGTTCCGAGCGCGGCCATCCTCCCGGGAAGTTCGAGCGTGTGTTCGCCCGCGCGAAGGAACTGGGCCTGCACCGCGTGGCCCACGCTGGCGAGGAAGGTCCGGCCGCGTATGTGCGCGACGCGCTGGACCTGCTGGGCGCGCAGCGCATCGACCACGGCGTGCGCAGCATCGACGATCCGGCGCTGATGCGCCGCCTCGCCGCCGAGCAGATCCCGCTCACCGTCTGCCCGCTGTCCAACCTGAAGCTTTGCGTCGTGGGCACGCTGGCCGATCACCCGCTGCCCGCACTGCTCGCCGCCGGCCTGGTCGCCACCGTCAACTCCGACGACCCCGCCTACTTCGGCGGCTACCTGAACCAGAACTACCTCGAAACCTTCGAGGCCTTGCCGCAACTCGGCCCCCGCGAGGCCTACATCCTGGCCCGCAACAGCTTCGACGCCAGCTTCGTCAGCGACCTGCGCAAGGAGCGCTGGACGGAGATGCTGGATGCGGTTTTTGTGGAGGCGGCGAATTCGGGGGCGTGAGCCTCAAGCAGCTGGCAACTGTCCTTCGGGTAGGTGGGGTAGCGGCGGCCTTCGGGGGCGCGCGCGGTAGGGGCCGCATGCAGCCTGAGAGCTACCGATCTTGTATCCTCCGCCCAAGCGCACAGCGCAACAAGAAAAACAACGGCATCTCTTAAATGTGTACACAGAGGCCGGATTGCCGTTGGTCCGGAGGAGGGAAATCATGAAATTCGCGACACGTGCGCGCTTGGCCCTGGCTTCGGCTGCGGCAGGCCTGTTGGCTTCGTTTGCATTGGTACAACCCGCACCGGCGCTCGCTGGCAAGACCTCCAATCCTGCCACCGGGGTTCAAGCCAGTTGGGCATGGCAGTCACTGGGCGGCAGCATTGGCTTGGCCGGCATGGAGACCTTGGTGGTGGATGGCGCCACTGAGGTTTTTGTCAGTTCGCACGACAGCTGGCATGTCCTGCGCGGCCAGCCCGGGGACCTTTCCAAGGGGCTGTTGCAGGTCTTTGTGTCCGAGCCAATGCATGGCCTCATGAGTCTGGTGTTGGCCAACGGACCGAGTGGCCAGAAACTCGTCGTGGCGGCATTGGGCGACGGCACGTTGGTGATCTACGACGCCGTCACCAAGGCAAAACTCTCGACACAGCCAGGCCGTTGCTACAACCCTAAGCTGGAAGAGGCCGGGCTCAGGGTGCTCAAGGCGGCAGACCTGAATGGCGATGGCGTGGATGAATACATCTCGCTGTGCAACGACGGCAAGTTGGTGGCTGAGGGTCCGGCCTATGCAGGGTGGAGCCTGAAGAGTGTCGGAGGCTACGAGCTGGCCGTCGGCCAGATGGACGGCGATGCCGCGATGGAAATCGTGTCTAGCTCGGGCAAGGTGATCGACGCCGACACGCACCAAGTGCAGTGGAACTATTCCAAGGGTTTCGGCGACGTGCTGGCAATCGACTCGGATGGTGACGGTCGCGCTGAGTTGATCTCGGTCACGAGTGATCGGCTCAGCGTCTACGATGTGGCGAAGAAGGCTGGACAGTGGTGGCTTGCCTTGACGGATGTTGAGGCTGTCGGGCAGGGCGATCTGGATGGCGACGGCGTGCCGGAGGTCCTGGTGGGCAGTGCGCAAGGCACCGCTGTGCGCGCCTTCAGTCTTGTCGCCAGGAAATCGATCGGATTGATCCAAGCGCCCGAGTCCGGGACGATGGCGATCACCGTGGCGGACGTGAATGGCGATGGCGTCAAGGACCTGCTCTGGAGTTCCGGTGGCAATTCCAGCAGCGGCCCCTATCGCTTGCACCTCGGAGATTGGCAGAGTCAGTCCATTCGCTGGCAGACGGTGGACCTCCACGGACCTTTCATCGGGCCTGTTGTGGGTGATCTGGACGGTGACGGCGTGCCCGAAATCGTGATGGCCTCGACCAGCTCCGATAGCTACGGCGGGGGGCGCCTGGTGGTGTTCGACAGCGACAAGCTGAAAGTGCGGGCCATTTCGGACCCGCTGGGTGTTTCCTTCCAGATCTCAGACATCAAGCTGCGCGATCTCGATGGCACAGGCAGGCTGAAGATCGTGGTCGCGGGTGGCGATGGCATTCAGGGGCAGCTCAGGGCCTACAACTTCAAAGCCAACAGCAGCTTCAAGCTCGTGATGAGCAATGTCGATGCCGGTGCGCCAAGCGGCACATTCCGCGCGCTTGAGGTCGCGGACGTCGATGGGGATGGGGCCGTTGAAGTGCTGGTTGCGGGTAATGGCGGGACCGTGGTCGCCTACGATCCCGCCACGGGGCAGCGGCGCTGGAGCATCCAGACCGAAACGTCCGCCACCTTGGATCAGCTCTTCGTCAGTGATGTGGATGAGGATGGCACCCAGGAGCTGGGCGTGTTGTCTTCGGGAGCTCGCACGCTGTATTTTTATGACGGCAAGACCCATGCACTGAACGGCTTGGTCGGATGGTCCACACTGAGTTCCGCTGCCTTGTCAGGTACGACGCACCTGGTGACCGGCGGCAGCGACGGCAAGGTGACCGAACTGGCCTATTTCCAGGCCCAGTTTCCCCAGGTGCAGCAGTTCACCGTGCCGGGTGGTGCCGTGAGCGGTTTGGTGGTCGCACCTGGCGGATCCTGGTGGGTGGCTTCTGGTGGCCAGCTGCGCCAGTATGTGGATCAGACGCTCAAGTTTGAGACCGTCAACTACGGCATCGGCCAAGCGCGTCAAAGCGTGGTCAGCGTGCCGGGGCGAAAGATGGTTTTCACCACCGGCCCGTACGGTATTCTCGGTTTCAAGACCAACTTGAACTGAGCCTGGGACTGGCCTTGCAGGCCAGTCGTGTGGGTCTTTGAAGGCCGCGCAGCCAAATCGCGTGGCCTTTTCACTTTCAGAACATTGCCTTGAACTGCGCCCCCCAGGTGCGCGGCTCGTTCACGAAGCCGGTCAGGTTGTTGAAGTCGATGGCGCCGTTGACGACGACACGGTTGGTGATGTTGCGGCCGAACGCGGCGAGTTCGTACTTGCCGTTGTCCCAGATGTAGCCCAGGCGCAGGCCGCCGGTGGTCAGGGGCTTGCCGGTGAACTCGGGCGATTCGTACAGGAAGAAGTTGACCTTGCTGCGGTAGGTCCAGTCGGTGTAGGCGTAGAACTCGCCGCTGGCCGTGGGGATGCTGTAGCGCAGGTTGGCGTTGGCCACGTACTTCGGGGCCTGCGGCAGCGGGTTGCCGTCGATGAAATAGACCGTCTTCTTGCTGCCATCTGGCAGGGTGACCTCGGTGGACGGATCTGTGGGCGTGCATTGGGCGCAGCCACCAACGACCAGGTCCTTGTCCTTGATCTTCGTGACGTTGACGCTGCCGCTCAGGCCCAGCAGCAGGTTCTCACTGAGGTAGGCGTCCAGCGTGAATTCCACGCCCTGGCCCATGGCCTTCTTGGCGCTTTCCAGCACGGTGGAGTTGGCGTTACCGCCCACCACGGTGAGCTGCTGGTGCTTCACGTCGTAGTGGAAGACGTCCGCGGTGACGCGGGCCCGGCGGTCGAACAACTCAGACTTCACGCCAACCTCGTACGAGGTGCTGGTCTCCGGTTCGGCCTTGGACATCGGGTTGAAGCCCGAGGCCGGCAGGATGCTGGCGCCGCGTACGCCGGTGGCAACGCGGCCGTAGAGGTTGGTGTTCTTGTCCATGGCCCAGCTCAGGGCGACGTCGCCGGTGACCTTGCTGCTGGAGACCTCGTCGCTCAGACCCTCGCTCACGTCGAAGTTGGGCACCGTGCCTGGGTCGGTAGAGAGCTTCTTCTTGTCGTGGGTGTAACGCAGGCCGGCGCGCAGCGAGAGGTCCGGCGCGAGCGCATAGTTGACCGAGCCGAAGGCCGCGTAGGCATTGTTGCTCTGCGTGGTGGGAGACGAACTGGTGAAGGCCCCGCCGGCGGTCGAGTCGTAGTTGTACGAGGTCATCCGGAAGGTTTCGCGGAAGAAGTACAGGCCGGCCTGCCAGCTGAGTGGGCCTGGCTTCGTGGACTCCAGCCGCAGTTCCTCGGAGAACTGGCGGTGGCCGCTCAGGCCGTCGGCCGTCTCGCTGGGGAACAGGATCAGCCCGGGACCCGAACTGGGCAGGAAGGACGCGCCGTAGCCGCCGTCCACGTCGCCGCGGCTGTACGAGTGCACCGTCTCCAGGCCGGTGATCGAGTGCAGCTTCACGCCGTCCAGCGCCCAGGTCAGGTGCGCGTTGGCACCGATGCTGGTCAGCTTCTGCTCGTTCTTGCCGTCCAGGTAGACCTTCTTGATGTCGAAATCGTCGACCAGGTCGTTGCTGCCCTTCTGGATGATGTTGGCGCGGAACAAGCGGGCGCTGCCATTCAGGTCGCGGGCATGCACGTTGAACAGCGCGGTGAAGGGCGTGCCGGCGCCGTAGAGGAACTGGGCGCGGGCGGCGCGGTCGTCATAGCCTTCGAGCTTGTGCGTCTGCTGCAACTCGGCCGGGGCCTCGTTGGTGACCCAGTCGTCGCGGTGCTGGACCTGCACCGAGAAACGGGACTGCCACTGGTCCGACAGCGGCGCGTTGACGGCGCCTTCGAGGTTCACCGTGCCATACGTGCCGTAGCTGATGCTGCCGTAGCCGCCGAAACCCTTCTGCGGCTTGACCGAGTCGATCTTGACCACGCCGGCCGGCGTGTTGCGGCCGAACAGCGTGCCCTGCGGGCCGGCCAGCACTTCCACGCCCTCGACGTCGAAGATCGGGAAGCCCTTCAGGATCGGGTTCTCCTGCACCACGTCGTCCAGCACCAGCGAGACCGGCTGCGAGGCGTTGAGCCGGAAGTCGGTGTTGCCGTAGCCGCGGATGTAGAAGCGCGGAAAGGCCCGGCCGAAGGACGATTCGATGTTCAAGCTGGGCACGCGGCCAGACAGCATGCGCAGGTCCTCGCCGCTGGAGTTCAGCACGTCCAGGGTTTCGCCGCGCAGCGTGGAGACGGCCATCGGCACGGTCATGACGCTCTCGGCGCGGCG
>NZ_VIDT01000032.1 GCF_006519715.1 Ideonella azotifigens | reverse complement strand
CTGCACCAGGCCCGAGACGGCCGAAGGCGCCAGGTCCAGCGCCTGGGCGACACGGCCCATCGTGGCGCCGTCTTCCTTGGCCAGCACGAACAGCAGCCCGGCCTGCGCCGGCGTGGGCGCAGGTTCGCCGCTGGCGGCGGCTTCAGACTGCAGCACGGCCATCCATTGCTGCAAGCGGCGCTGGGCGCTGTTGAGCAGGAAGATCAATCGAGGCGGGCGGGGTGCGCGGGCAGGCGACATGGCATCATTATTTCGTATGCGAAGTATCTGGCGCAAGAAAAACCGGCCGAAGCCGGTTTTGCAGGGCGGCCGCTCAGTGGCGGAAGTGGCGGGTGCCGGTCAGCACCATCGCGATGCCGCGTTCGTCGGCCGCGGCAATGACCTCTTCGTCGCGCATCGAGCCGCCCGGGTGGATGACGCAGGTCGCGCCTGCGTCCACCACCACGTCCAGGCCGTCACGGAACGGGAAAAACGCGTCGCTGGCCACGGCCGTGCCGGCCAGGCTCAGGCCGGCGGCCTGGGCCTTGATGCTGGCGATGCGGGCCGAGTCGAGGCGGCTCATCTGGCCGGCACCAACGCCGAAGGTCATGCCGTCCTTGCAGAAGACGATGGCGTTGCTCTTGACGAAGCGGGCCACGGTCCAGGCAAAGCGCAGGTCTTCCAGCTGCTGCGCGGTGGGCTGCAGCTTGGTGACGACCTTCAGCTCGCCGACGATGTCGATGGTGTCGGCCGACTGCAGCAGCATGCCGCCCCCAACGCGCTTGAAATCAAGCGTGTTTGCCGAGGACTCGCGCTTGAAGTCCAGCGGGTTGCTCAGCTTGCTGAGCGGCACTTCCAGCAGGCGCACGTTCTGCTTGGCGGCATAGGCCGCGCGGGCGGCCGGCGTGAAGGCCGGCGCCATCGCCACTTCGACGAACTGCTTGTGCGCGTTGATGGCCTCGATCACGTCGGCATCCACCGGGCGGTTGAAGGCCATGATGCCGCCGAAGGCCGAGGTCGGGTCGGTCTTCAGCGCCTTCTCGTAGGCTTCCAGCAGCGTGGCGCCCACGGCCACGCCGCAGGGGTTGGCATGCTTGACGATCACGCAGGCCGGCAGGTCGAAGGCTTTCACGCATTCCCAGGCCGCGTCGGCATCGGCAATGTTGTTGAAGCTCAGCTCCTTGCCCTGGATCTGCGTCCATTGCGACAGCGTGCCTTCCACCGGCTTGGCTTCCTTGTAGAACGCCGCGCTCTGGTGCGGGTTCTCGCCGTAGCGCATGCCCTGCACCTTGCTCAGCTGCAGATTGAAGACGTCCGGGTACTCGGCGCGAACCGGCACTTCGGCGGTCTTCTCCTCGGCGCCGGCTTCCAGCGCGGTGAGGTAGTTGGTGATCATGCCGTCGTAGGCGGCGGTGTGGGCGAACACCTTCTTGGCCAGCTTGAACTTGGTGGCGCGCTGCAGGCCTTGGCCCTTCAGTTCGGCCAGCACCTGCGGGTAGTCGCTCGGGTCGATCACGACCGCGACGTCCTGCCAGTTCTTCGCGGCCGCACGCAGCATCGCCGGGCCGCCGATGTCGATGTTCTCGATCGCGTCGTCCAGCGTGCAGTCGGCCTTGGCGGTGGCCTGTGCAAACGGGTAGAGGTTGATGATCAACAGGTCGATCGTGCCGATGCCGTGTTCCTTCAGCGCGGCCATGTGCTCGGGCACGTCGCGGCGGGCCAGCAGGCCGCCGTGCACGCGCGGGTGCAGCGTCTTCACGCGGCCGTCCAGCATCTCGGGGAAGCCGGTGATCTCCGAGACTTCGGTGACCGGCAGGCCGGCACTGGCCAGCAGCTTGGCGGTACCGCCGGTGGACAGCAGCTTGATGCCCTGTGCGTGCAGTGCTTGAGCGAATTCGACGATGCCGGTCTTGTCGGAGACCGAGAGCAGGGCGGTGAGGGTGGACATGGTGGCGATGGCGGAAGGAAAAATGAATCGGGCCGAGCTCAGGGCTTCAGCAATTTGTGTTCAACGAGCTTGCGGCGCAGCGTGTTGCGGTTGATGCCCAGCCATTCGGCGGCCTTGCTCTGGTTGCCCTCGGCCTGGCGCATCACGACGTCCAGCATCGGCTTCTCGACCGCGCGGATCACCATGTCGTGCAGCGAATGTGGCTCGGCGCCGTGCAGGTCCTGGAAATACTGGTCCAGCGTCTCGCGGACGCACTCCTCGATGTTCTTTTTGCTCATGGCTCTGGCAGCTTGGCCGGCAAACAGCTGCCGGTCCTCAGGGGAAAAGAAAAAGCAGGCCCGCCGGGCATCCCGGCGGGATGTCCGAGGGCCGGGTTCAGGCTTGTTGTTCGATCAGGTCCTGGTTGGCTGCCCAGGCGGGCAGCGAAGGCAGCAGCGGGTGGGTGTCGGCCAGGTCGTCGAAGAAGGTGCGCACGGCGCCCAATTGGGCCTGGCCATCGTCCAGCGTGTTCATCACCGCGCGGAAGGCCTCGCCACCTGGCAATGAACGCACCGCCCAGCCAATGTGCTTGCGCGCACTGCGCACGCCGGCTTCCTCGCCGTAGAGCTGGTAGTGATCCAGCAGGTGCTCGGTGAGCCAGCGCTGCACGTCGCGCGTGGGCGGTGGCGGCAGGTGCTGGCCGGTCGCCAGGAAATGGCTGATCTCGCGGAAGATCCACGGCCGGCCTTGTGCGGCGCGGCCGATCATCAAAGCGTCGGCCCCGGTGTGCTTCAACACGTCGGCGGCTTTTTCGGGCGAGTCGATGTCGCCGTTGGCGACCACCGGGATGCGCAGCGCGGCCTTCACGGCGGCCACCGTGTCATGTTCGGCAAAGCCCTTGTAGCCTTGCTCGCGGGTGCGGCCGTGGATCGTCAGCATCGCAATGCCGGCGCTCTCCGCCGCCCTTGCCAGCGCCAGCGCATTGCGCTCGGTGTCGCACCAGCCGGTGCGCATCTTCAGCGTGACCGGCACGCCGCGCGGCGCGCAGGCGGCGACCACCGCCTCGACGATGGCCAGTGCGCCGAGCTCGTCGCGCATCAGCGCCGAACCCGCCCACTTGTTGCAGACCTTCTTGGCGGGGCAGCCCATGTTGATGTCGATGATCTGCGCGCCGCGGTCGATGTTGTAGGCCGCGGCCTCGGCCATCATCAGCGGCTCGGTGCCGGCGATCTGCACCGCGATGGGCGCGCTTTCGCCTTCATGGTTGGCCCGGCGCGAGGTCTTCAGCGACTGCCACAGGTCCTTGCGCGAGGTCACCATCTCGCTGACCGCATAACCCGCGCCCAACTGCTTGCACAGCTTGCGGAACGGCCGGTCCGTCACCCCGGCCATGGGGGCGACGAACAAGGCGTTCGGGAGCGTGTAGGGGCCGAGCTGCATGGGTTCGGTGCGAAAGCGTGTGGGTGGCGGGCGGGGGAGAGGCGGAGCGTGGCCGGCAGGCGGCGCGCCGGTTGCTCAAAAAGGAGGCAAGATTATAGAGCGGCCCCGTCCGGTCCGCGGACATCCTGGCGGTGACAATCGACGCATGGAGCTTTGGTTGCAATCCCTGCTCGGCTGGTTGGCGCTGCCGAGCTTCGGCCTGTCCACGCTGTTTGTCGTCGCGTTGATCTCGGCCACGCTGTTGCCGCTCGGCTCGGAGCCGGCGCTGCTGGGGCTGCTCTACCTGCAACCCGACTTGTTCTGGCCAGCGATCGCGGTGGCCACCGCCGGCAACACGCTGGGCGGCGCGATCAGCTGGTGGACTGGCTACGGTGCCGAGAAGGCCTGGGAGCATGTGAAGCACCGCCCACCGCGCGAGATGCGGCTGCTGGCCTGGCTGCAGCGTTTCGGCCCCAAGGCCTGCCTGCTGAGCTGGTTGCCGCTGGTGGGCGACCCGCTGTGCGCGCTGGCCGGCTGGTCGCGGTTGCCGTTCTGGCCCTGCGTGGGCTACATGCTGATCGGCAAGGCCGCGCGCTACCTGACGATGACCTCGGTGGCGCTCTACTGGTTTCCACACGCGGCGGCTTGAGCCAAGCGTACCCGGCCCTGCCATCCCCCAAGAGGGGGAGAGCCGCCGGGTTATTTCCGCCGGATTGTGACAACGGCCGGGCCCACAATGGCCCGATGTCGATCGCCAATCCGCACTACGAAGCGCTGAAGCGCACCTATGGCCGCCTGCACCGGCTGACTCATCTGGAAAGCATGGCCTCCTGGGACCAGGCCGCCAACATGCCGCCTGGCGGTAACCAGGCGCGGGCCGATGCGCTCACCGAAATGGCAGGATTGCTGCACCGCATGCGCACCGATCCGATGCTGCAGGCCCAGCTGAGCGGCGCCGAAGCCGAGCAACTGGACGAAGCCCAGCGCGCCAACCTGCGCGAAATGTCGCGCGAATGGCGGCGCAGCAATGCGTTGCCCGAAGCGCTGGTCGAACGCCGCTCCCAGGCCACCTCGCGCTGCGAGCACGCCTGGCGCAGTCAACGGCCGGCCAATGACTGGGCCGGCTTCCTGCCCAATCTGCAGGAGGTGCTGGCTGTTGCGCGCGAGGAAGCGCGGCTGCTGGCCGAGCGCAGCGGCCTGGGCCTGTACGACGCGATGATGGACCAGTACGAGCCCGGCATGACCAGCGCCACCGCGGCGCGCGTCTTCGGCGAGCTGCGCACCTGGCTGCCGGGGCTGATCCGTGCGGTGGGCGAACGCCAGGCCCGCGAGACGGTGGTGCCGGCCGTCGGCCCGTTCCCGCTGCCGGCCCAGCGCGCGCTGTGCGAACGCGTGATGAAGCTGCTGGACTTCGATTTTTCGGCGGGCCGGCTGGACGTCAGCACCCACCCATTTTCGGGCGGCGTGCCGGAAGACGTGCGCCTGACCACGCGCTTCTACGAAGACGATTTCCTGCCCAGCCTGATGGGCACGGTGCACGAGACCGGCCACGGCCGCTATGAGCAGAACCTGCCGCGCGACCTGCTGGGCCAGCCAGTGGCGCTGGCGCGTTCGATGGCCATCCACGAGAGCCAGAGCCTGGCTTTCGAGATGCAGCTGGGCAGCCACCCGGGTTTTGCCAGGCTGCTGTCGCCGCTGGTCAGCGAGGCCTTCGGCGCGCAGCCGGCCTTCGAGCCGGCCAACCTGCACAAGCTGCTGACGCGCGTGAAGCCCAGCCTGATCCGCGTCGAGGCCGACGAGGTGACCTACCCGGCCCACGTCATCCTGCGTTTCGAGATCGAGCGTGCGCTGATCGAAGGCGAGGCCGAGGCGGCAGACATCCCGGCGATGTGGGACGAGCGCATGCGCGACCTGCTGGGCCAGGACACGCGCGGCAACTACAAGGATGGCCCGATGCAGGACGTGCACTGGCCGACCGGCGCCTTCGGCTACTTCCCGTGTTATTCGCTGGGCGCGATGTACGCCGCACAGTGGTTCGCCGCAATGCGGCGCGAAATGCCGGCGCTGGATGAGCAGATCGCTGCCGGCAACCTCAGCCCGGTGTTCGACTGGCTCAAGCGCAACATCTGGCAGCAGGCCAGCCGCTGGACCACCGACGAACTCGCGCTGCGCGCCAGCGGAGAGACGCTGAACCCCGCGCATTTCCGCGCCCACCTGACGCAGCGCTACCTCAGCTGAAGCGACGCCAGGCCCCAACGAAAAAGACGGCCCGCGAGCCGTCTTTTTTCATGGCGCGAGGGCGGCTCAGTCGGCGCTGCCGCCCGCCGGTTTGCGGGCCGTCTTGCGAACCGGCTTGGCTGCTGCAGCCGCCGCCTTCTTCGCGCGCAAGCCCGAGGCGGTCCTGGCGCTTTGTTGCTTGCTCTTGTGCAACTGGGCGTGGAGCTTGGCGACCTGTGCCGTCAGCGCCTCGACCTGGGCGCTCAGCGAGGCCATGTCCTGCGCTGTCGGCACGCCCATTTTCTTCAGCGCCTGGGCGGTGCGGGCCTCGAACTTGGCTTCGAGCTTTTCCCACGAGGCGCCGGCCTTGTGCATGGCCTCGCCGGCCATCGCGTTCAGCGTCTCGCCGAACTCACCGAACTTGTCTTCGGCTGCGGCTTGCGTGCCCTGGCGCTTGCGCCGCAACTCGGCGCCTTCCTGCACCAGCGTGTCGAAGGCCTTGCTGCCTTCTTCCTGGGCCTTGGCAAACGCGCCCACGCCGGCCAGCCAGATCTGCTGCGCCGAGGCTTTCACCGCGTCGGCCAGCGGGCCGTCGAACAGGCTGGCGGGGTCGAAGTCCTTGCGGTGGTTGGGCATGGGCGAGTCTCTCCAGTCAAAAAAACAGCGCAGGCGCGCCGGCTTGAGGCCGGTGCGCCTGCAGGTTTCACTTCTTGCGGATGGCGGTCACGGTGTACTGGCCGTCGATCTTGTCGGCCTCGAAGACGACCAGGTCACCTTCGGCCAGGCCGTTCAGCAGCGAGGGCTGGCGGGCCTTGAAGACCATGGTCATCGCGGGCATGTCCAGGTTCTTGATCGCGCCGCTCTTGATCGTGACCTTGGCCTGCGCCGTGTCGATCTTGCGGATTTCGCCATCGGTGGCATGCGCCACCAGGGCCAGGCCGGCCAGGGACAGGCCGGTCAACATGCGGGCCCAACGCGGGGTCCAGGTGTTCATTTCAGATTTCTCCTTGCCTGACTGCAACGCGGTGGAGCCAGCACAGGATGACCTGGGCCGTCACGGCGATGCCCGATGGTAGACCGAGCACCGGGCTCGCGGCCGCATGTGAGCAACCGTAACTGTTGCGGAGCTGTTGCAGCGCAGGCTGATGCCATGTTTGGCAGCGCTGCAGTGACGAAGCGAAGCCCGATCCCGAAACATCCCGACACGCCGGACACGCCTGGTGTGAAGTTGCGCAGTTCGGCCCTGATGGACGAAATTGGAATCGGTTCCAGAATCCGCCTCCGCGAAGCCGCCGGCAGGCAGTCTGGATGCCATTGCTTCGCTTCGTGGGCGGGTTGAGGGCCTTGCGCCAACAAGCCTGCCCTCCATGCGCCCGCTGTGGCGCAGCTCATGTGAAGAAGGAGACAAGGGCATGCATGCATCCATGGCAAACCTGGGAGGCGGCGCAATGCGGCGCAGCCCGCGAGCGACGCCGACCTGGTCCCTGGCCTGGGTCTGGCTCTCGATCTGCGCGCTGCTGCTGGGCAGTTTCGCGCTGCCAGCCCGTGCGGCGGATTACACCGATGGTGTTGCCGTTTCCGGCAGCACCGCGACGATCTGGTTCAAGTCCAACGTGGCGACGACCTGGGTCGACGCGCACTACAGCGTCAACAGCGGCGGCCAGCTGAACGTGCGCATGACGTATTCGTCGGCCAACGCGCGCTGGGAGCAGGCCGTCAACGGCGTGGCCTCGGGCACCGTGCTGAGGTTCAACTTTACCTACAACAACGGCAACCCGGCCTATGACACGCCGCAGGAAACCTACACGGTGGGTGGCACCACGCCTCCGCCGACCTCGGACACGCCGGACTTCGGTGCCAACGTGTCGATCTTCGACACTGCCACGTCGATCGCCACCATCCAGTCCAAGCTGGACGCGGCCTTCAACGGCCAACTGCTGAGCCCGACCGCGCAGTTCGGCAGCCAGCGCCATGCCTTCCTGTTCAAGCCCGGCAGCTACAACGGCGTATACGCCAACCTGGGCTTCTACACCGCCATCGCCGGCCTGGGCCAGAACCCGGACGACGTGACGCTGAGCGGCACGGTCAACGTGGACAGCGGCTGGAACTACGGCGACCAGGGCAACGCGACGCAGAACTTCTGGCGCTCGGCCGAGAACCTGGCGCTGATCCCCAATGGCGGCACCAACCGCTGGGCTGTGTCGCAGGCTGCGCCGATGCGTCGGCTGCACATCCTCGGCAACCTGGTGCTGGGCCCGTCCAACCAGGGCAACGGCCAGGGCTACGCCAGCGGCGGCTACATCGCCGACACCAAGGTCGACGGCCTGATCGCTTCCGGCTCGCAGCAGCAGTGGTACACGCGGGACAGCAACCTGGGCAACTGGTACGACGGCGTGTGGAACATGGTGTTCTCCGGCGTCGTCGGCGGCCCGGCGACCAGCTTCCCGTCGCCGCCGTACACCGCGCTGGCGACCACGCCGGTGTCGCGCGACAAGCCCTACCTGTACGTGGACAGCGCAGGCAAGTACCGCGTTTTCGTGCCCAGCACGCGCACGAATGCTTCCGGCGCCAGCTGGGCCAATGGCGCCAGCGCCGGCACGTCCATCCCGATGAGCCAGTTCTACGTCGCCAAGCCGACCGACAGCACCGCCACGCTGAACGCCGCGCTGGCCCAGGGCCTGAACCTGTTCTTCACGCCCGGCACCTACCACCTGAGCGACACGATCCGCGTGACGCGTGCCGGCACCGTGGTGCTGGGCATCGGCTTCCCCACGCTGGTGCCGGACAACGGCGTGAACGCGATGCTGGTGTCCGACGTGGACGGCGTGTCCATCGCCGGCCTGCTGTTCGATGCCGGCACGGTCAACAGCAACGCGCTGCTGAGCTTCGGTGACACCACCTCGGTCGTCTCGCATGCCGGCAATCCCAGCTCGGTGCAGGACGTGTACTTCCGCATTGGCGGCGCGGTCGCCGGCAAGGCCACGAACAGCCTGGTGGTGAACAGCAACAACGTCATCATCGACCACATCTGGGCCTGGCGCGCGGACCATGGCAGCCAGCCCACCGGTTGGACCATCAACACGGCCGACACCGGCGTGCTGGTCAACGGCAACAACGTGCTGGCCACCGGCCTGTTCGTCGAGCATTACCAGAAGTTCAACGTGGTGTGGAATGGCCAGGGTGGCCGGACCATCTTCTTCCAGAACGAGATGCCGTACGACCCGCCCAGCCAGGCCGCCTGGCGCGCGGACGCCATCGGCTACGCGGCCTACAAGGTGGGTGACAGCGTGACCACCCACGAAGCCTGGGGCGTGGGCAGCTACTGCTACTTCAACGTCAACCCCAGCATCCACGCGGCGCACGCCTTCGAGGTGCCGGCCGTCGCGGGCGTGAGGTTCCACAGCGCGCTGACGGTTTCGCTGGGCGGCGTGGGCGTGATCGACCACGTGATCAACAACACTGGCGGCGCCGCGCAGGGCACGGCCACGGTGCCGGTCAACGTGATCAACTTTCCCTGATCCCTTTCCGCTGATCTGACGGCCGGGCCCGCTGCAGCGATGCGGCGGGCCTTTTTGCTTTCGGCTGGCTTCGGTCGCAATTGGGCCGCTGCCACCAACGCAAATCCCTAGAATGCCGGCCAATCCCCTTTCAGCACTGGCGCCGCCAGCACCACCATGAGCACCCAGCCCGCCGACGACTCCCTGGCCCACATCCAGCCGCGCGACAAGGCCGAGATCCTGGCCCAGGCGCTGCCCTACATCCGCAAGTTCCATGGCAAGACCATCGTCATCAAGTACGGTGGCAACGCCATGACCGACCCGGCCCTGCAGCAGGACTTCGCCGAGGACGTGGTGCTGCTGAAGCTGGTCGGCATGAACCCGGTGGTGGTGCATGGCGGCGGCCCGCAGATCGACGAGGCGCTGGCCAAGATCGGCAAGAAGGGCACCTTCATCCAGGGCATGCGCGTGACCGACGAAGAGACGATGGAGGTCGTCGAGTGGGTGCTGGGCGGCGAGGTGCAGCAGGACATCGTCGGCCTGATCAACGCCGCCGGCGGCAAGGCCGTGGGCCTGACCGGGCGCGACGGCGGTTTGATCCGCGCGCGCCAGATGAAGCTGGCCGACAAGGATGACCCGAGCAAGGAGCACGACATCGGCCAGGTCGGCGAGATCACCGCCATCGACCCGGCGGTGGTGAAGGCGCTGCAGGACGACCAGTTCATCCCGGTGATCAGCCCCATCGGCTTCGGCGAGAAGAACGAGAGCTACAACATCAATGCCGATTTGGTGGCGTCCAAGCTAGCCACGGTGCTGAAGGCCGAGAAGCTGATGATGCTGACCAACATCAAGGGCGTGCTGAACAAGGCCGGCGAGCTGCTGACCGAACTGACGGCACGCGACATCGACGACCTGATCGCCGACGGCACCATCAGCGGCGGCATGCTGCCCAAGCTGGCCGGCGCGATCGACGCGGCCAAGAGCGGCGTCAACACCGTGCACGTGGTGGACGGCCGGGTGCCGCATGCGATGCTGCTGGAGATCCTGACCGAGCAGGCCTACGGCACGATGATCCGCTCACACTGAGCGCTGCCGTGAAGGCTGTGCGCCGCGTGGCGCGCCTGCGCGAGGGCGAGCGTGTCTGGCTGTTCGACCTCGACAACACGCTGCACAACGCGTCTGCCTCGGCTTTTCGCGGCATCAACGAGCGCATGGGCGCCTACATGACGCGCGAGCTCGGGCTGGAGGCTGGCGAGGCGCACCGGCTGCGCCAGCTCTACTGGCAGCGCTACGGCGCCACCTTGCTCGGCCTGGTGCGCCACCACGGCGTGAACGCCAACCACTTCCTGCACAACACGCATGTGCTGCCCGGCCTGGAGCAGCAACTGCAGACGCATGCACACGACGTGGCGGCGCTGCAGCGGCTGCCCGGCCCGCGGCTGATCCTGACCAACGCGCCGCTGGCCTATGCCGAGCGGGTGCTGGGCGCGCTGGGGCTGCGCGGCTTGTTCGATGGCGTGGTCGCGATCGAGCAGATGGCGATGTTCGGCCAGTTGCGGCCGAAGCCGGACAGGCGCATGCTGCAGGCGCTGGTGGCGCGGCTGGGCGTGCCGGCGCACCGTTGTGTGCTGGTGGAAGACACGCTGGCGCACCAGAAGGCGGCACATTCCTTGGGCATGCGCACGGTCTGGATGCAGCGCTGGCTGAGGGCTGCGCACACGCTGCCGGGGACCCAAAATTGGCGCCGCCGCCCCCCCTATGTGTATGCCAGAATCCGCTCGCTTCAACAGTTGCGAAGTGTGCTGTGATGTCCGAAATGCCCGAAGCGTCTGAGTTGTCCGTGCCGGGTATGCCCGAGGTGTCTGCTGCTGCGCAAGCACCGTTGGCTGCTGTGGCAGCCGCTGGTGATCCCGCCGTGGCGGTGGCCCGCAAACGGCCCAAGCCGGGCGAGCGCCGGGTGCAGATCCTGCAGACCCTGGCGGCGATGCTGGAGCAGCCCGGTGCCGACCGCGTCACCACCGCTGCGCTGGCCGCGCGTCTGTCGGTCAGCGAGGCTGCGCTGTACCGCCACTTCGCCAGCAAGGCCCAGATGTTCGAGGGCCTGATCGAGTTCATCGAATCCAGCGTCTTCACGCTGATCAACCAGATCGCCGAGCGCGAGATCACCGGCGCCCTGCAGGCCCACCGCATGGTGCAGGTGCTGCTGCAGTTCGGCGAGAAGAACCCCGGCATGACCCGCGTGATGGTGGGTGACGCGCTGGTCTTCGAGAACGAACGCCTGGGCCTGCGCATGGGCCAGTTTTTCGACCGTGTCGAATCCCAGCTGCGGCAAAGCCTGCGGGTGGCGGCCGAGCAGGCCGGCGTGGCCACGCCCACGGTGCAGGCCAACGGCCAGGCCTCGGCGCTGACCTGCCTGGTCATCGGCCGCTTGCAGCGCTACGCGCGCAGCGGCTTCAAGCGCCTGCCGACCGAACAGCTGGACGTGGCCTTGCACTTGCTCGGCTGAATGGCGGAGCCGCTTGCTGCGGCGCTCACGTCTTGTTGCAGTTGGCGAAGCTTGAGGCGCTGGCGGGCCAAGGGCAATCCCTAGTGCCGGCCGTGGGGGCGTCAAGCAGATGTCACGCCGGCGATCTCCAATGAGGGCACCACATGAACCCCAGGGAAATTGCCATGTCCGTTTTCAAGATGAGCCTGCTGGCCGCCAGCATCGCGCTGGCCGCCTGCGCCCAGCCTGGCTTGGCGACCGCCGCCGCGCCTTCGGTCCCGGCCGCCACCGCCAAGGCCAAGCCGACGCTGACGATCAAGATCCTCGCGCTGAACGACCTGCACGGCGCGTTGGAATCGCCCGGCACCTTCACCAATGCCGGTACCGCTGCGGTGCCCGCTGGTGGCGTGGACTACGTGGCCGGCTACATTGCCGCCGCCCGCGTCGCGAACCCGAACACCGTGGTCGTCTCGGCCGGCGACCTGATCGGCGCCAGCCCGCTGATCTCGGCGCTGTTCCACGATGAGCCGACCATTGAGACCATGAACCGCGCCGGCCTGGACTTCAACGCCGTGGGCAACCACGAGTTCGACGAAGGCAAGGACGAGCTGCTGCGCATGCAGAAGGGTGGCTGCCACCCGACCGACACCGCCAACACCTGCAAGGGCGCCAGCGTCGGCACGCCGGTGCCGTTCGAAGGTGCGAAGTTCAAGTTCCTGGCCGCCAACGTGGTCAAGAAGAAAAACGGCGAAACCCTGTTCCCGCCCTATGGCACGCGCACCTTCGACATCGAAGGCAAGAAGATCAAGGTCGCCTTCATCGGCATGACGCTGAAGGACACGCCGCAGATCGTTTCGCCGTCCGGCATCAAGGACCTGGTGTTCACCGACGAGGCCACTGCGGTGAACAACCTGGTGCCGGTGCTGAAGGCGGCCGGCGTGGAAGCCATCGTCGTGCTGATCCACCAGGGCGGCGCGCAGACGGGCACCACGCCGGTGGACATCAACGCTTGCGTGGGCAACCTGGACGGTTCGCCGATCAAGACCATCGTCAGCCAGTTGGACGATGCGGTGGACCTGGTCATCAGCGGCCACACCCACGCGGCCTACAACTGCCAGCTGCCGCTGGCCTCGGGTCGCAACATCCCGGTCACCAGCGCCAACACGCAAGGCCGGGTGCTGACCGACATCGACCTGACGCTGCAGCGCGGCAACCGCGACGTGGTGGCCGTGACCGCGAAGAACGTGGTGGTCGACCGCAGCAACGTGGCGATCACGCCGGACGCGCAGATCGCCGGCATCGTCGCCGGCTACAAGACGCTGGTGGCACCAGTCGCCAACCAGGTCATCGGCCGCATTGCCGCCGATGTGCCCAACACCAAGGACGCCGCCTGCAACATGCCCGCCGGTGACCTGATCGCCGACTCGCAGCTGGCCGCCACCGTGCAGGCCGGCGGCGCGCAGCTGGCGCTGATGAACCCGGGCGGCGTGCGCAGCCCGGGCTTCATCTACGCCGGCAGCCCCATCGGCGAAGGCGACGGCAACGTGACCTACAGCGAATCCTTCACTGTGCAGCCCTTCGGCAACAGCCTGGTGACGCTGACGCTGAGCAACCAGCAGCTGCACGACACGCTGGAGCAGCAGTTCCCGAACTGCTTCGGCCAGGTCACCTTCTCCAAGGTGCTGCTGCCGTCCAACGGCGTGCACTACGAGTGGGACAACGCCCAGGCCTGCGGCGCGAAGGTGCGCAATCTGACCATCACCACCAGCGCCGGCAGCGAAACCGTGGTGGACGTCAGCGGCACCGTGCTGAACCCGGGCAAGACCTGGCGTGTCACGGTCAACAACTTCCTGGCCGATGGTGGCGATGGCTTCAGCGTGCTGAAGGGCGGCACCAACCGTGTGGGCGGCGGGCAGGACATCGATGCGCTGACCGCCTACCTGGCCGGTACCCAGGCGCCGAACCCGCCGTACGACCCGGCCGCGGCCAACCTCGGCAAGCCGCGCATCGTGCGCGTGGACGCGGGCACCGTCTGTCCCTGAGCGACCGTGCTGGCGTGACCGTGCTGGAGTGACCGCGGGCGGCAAGGCAGCGCCCGCGGATCGCGAAGGCTGCAGGCCGGGGAGGCCAGGATGGAACGACAGGGCCTCCCCTACACTTGCCGCCCATGACCCTGGACGATCTCGAACCGCTGCTGGCCCGTGCCGAGCGGGTGTTGGCCCGCCTGGAAGCCAACCTGCCGCAGCCACTGCCGGCGCCTGACTGGACCGCTTCGGCCGCCTTCCGTTACCGCAAGCGCAAAGGCCAGGCACGGCTGGAGCCGGTGCGACTGGTGGCCGGCATCCGGCTGGCGGACCTGCAGGAGATCGACGGCCAGAAGACGCGGCTGCAGCGCAACACCGCGCAGTTCGTGGCCGGCGCCACCGCCAACAACGTGCTGCTGACCGGCGCGCGCGGCACCGGCAAGAGCTCGCTGATCAAGGCCTGCCTGAACGAATACGCGGCGCAAGGCCTGCGCCTGATCGAGGTCGACAAGGCCGACCTGGTGGACCTGCCGGACCTGGTGGAGCTGGTGTCCGGCCGGCCCGAGCGCTTCATCGTCTTCTGCGACGACCTCAGCTTCGAGGAAGGCGAGCCCGGCTACAAGGCGCTGAAGTCCATCCTCGACGGCTCCGTCTCCGCGGCCGGCGACAACCTGCTGATCTACGCGACCAGCAACCGCCGCCACCTGTTGCCCGAGACCATGAAGGACAACCTCAGCTACCGCCACACCGAGGACGGCGAGCTGCACCCGGGCGAAGTGGTCGAAGAGAAGATCTCGCTGTCCGAGCGCTTCGGGCTGTGGATCAGCTTCTATCCGTTCAGCCAGGACGAGTACCTGGCCATCGTGCACCAGTGGCTGTCGCACTTTGCGCTGGACGAGGCGGCGATTGCTGCGGCCCGGCCCCAGGCGCTGCTGTTTGCGCTGGAGCGTGGTTCGCGTTCCGGCCGCGTGGCCTACCAGTTCGCCCGCGATCTGGCCGGCCGGCGCGCGATCGGCGCAGTGGAGGATGCATCGTGAGCGAGGCCACGGAACGCACGCCTGTCGACGTGGCCGTGGGCGTGCTGATCGAGCGGGATGCCGCTGGCAACGAAGGCCGTTTCCTGTTGACCTCGCGGCCCGAGGGCAAGGTCTATGCCGGCTACTGGGAATTCCCGGGTGGCAAGCTGGAAGCCGGCGAAAGCGTGCACCAGGCGCTGGCGCGTGAGCTGCACGAGGAGCTGGGCATCACCATCGGTGAGAGCCATGCCTGGCGCAAGCTGGTGATGGACTATCCGCATGCCCGTGTGCGGCTGCATTTCTGCAAGGTGTTCGACTGGCAGGGCGAGTTCCAGATGCGCGAGCAACAGACCATGGCCTGGGAGCAGCTGCCGGTCCAAAGCCAGCCGGTGCTGCCGGGCACGATTCCGGTCCTCGAGTGGTTTGCCCAAGAGCGACACCATGCCGGGCCCACTCACCATGGTTGAAGCTGCTCTTACACTCGCCGGCATGAGCACAGCATCCTCCGCCTGGCTGGACCGCGTTCGCTGGGACCGCGACGGGCTGGTGCCCGTCATCGCGCAGGAGCAGGGCAGCGGCGACGTGCTGATGTTTGCCTGGATGAACCGCGAGGCGCTGGCCCGCACGGTCGAGCTGGGCCAGGCGGTCTATTTCAGCCGCTCACGGCAGAAGCTGTGGCACAAGGGTGAAGAATCCGGCCACTTCCAGACGGTGCATGAAATCCGGCTGGATTGCGACCAGGATGTCGTGCTGCTGAAGATCACCCAGCACGGCCATGAGCCCGGCATTGCCTGCCACACCGGCCGCCACAGCTGCTTTTATGAGCGGCTGGAAGATGGCGAATGGCGCGCGGTGGAGCCGGTGTTGAAGGATCCTGGCACCATCTACCGCTGAGCTTTCCTTTCCAGACTTTCACCGAGATTCGACGATGACCTCCCAGGACACCTTGATGCGGCTGCATGCCGTGATCGAGACCCGCCGCCAGGGCGACCCGGACAAGAGCTACGTGGCTCGCCTGTTCCACAAGGGCACCGATGCGATCCTGAAGAAGATCGGCGAAGAGGCCACCGAAACCGTGATGGCGGGCAAGGATGGCGACAGGCAGAAGATCGTCTACGAGGTGGCCGATCTCTGGTTTCATTCGATGATTGCGCTGGCACAGTTCGGGCTGTCGCCGGCCGAGGTGCTGGCCGAGCTGGAACGCCGCGAAGGCCTGTCCGGCCTGGAAGAGTTTGCCGCGCGCAAGGCGCAAGTCAGGGAACAACAGGAGGGTTCATGAACGAGGTTTACGACACCACGCCGTCTGCAGAACGGGTGGCCAATCTGAAGCAGCTGACGATGATCGTGTACGTGCTGTATGCCGTTGGCATCTTCACCGGCACGCTGACCAGCATCGTCGCGATCATCATCAACTACGTGAAGCGCGAGGACACGCAGGGCACGATCTACGCCAGCCACTTCACCTGGCAGATCCGTACCTTCTGGTGGAGCCTGCTGTGGTTCATCGTGGGCTGGGCCACGTTCTGGATGCTGGGTCTGGGTTTCCTGGTCTGGGCGGCCGATGGCATCTGGGTCATCTACCGCATCGTCAAGGGCTTCCTGAACTGGAGCGACGGCAAGCCGATGCCGGTGCCGGTCTGACATGAGTGCCGATCCGAACTGCATCTTCTGCAAGATCGTCGCCGGCCAGATCCCGGCGCAGAAGGTTTTCGAAGACGACGAGGTCCTGGTTTTCAAGGACATCCAGCCCTGGGCGCCGGTGCACCTGCTGCTGATCCCGAAACGCCACATCGTCTCCATGGTCGACGTGACGCCGGCCGAGCAGGCCTTGATGGGCAAGCTGATGGTGCTGGCGCCCAAGCTGATGGCCGAGGCGGGTGTCACCAACGGCTTCCGGCAGGTGATCAACACCGGCATTGACGGCGGGCAGGAGGTGTTTCACCTGCACATGCACGCTGTTGGCGGCCCGCGCCCATGGGCCAAAGCTTGAGCTGACAGGACGAGTCCTCTCGGACAAGACCCTCCGGACGTGGCGGACACGGCTTGCGCCGCGCCGTCGCGACCCCATCTTGCTGCAGGGGCGTTTTGCGCCTCCTGCCCGAGGACCGTCACGGACGGCCCCGTAGAATCAACGCATTCGTTTTCTGGAGAATCGTCATGGGATCGTTCAGCATCTGGCATTGGCTGATCGTGTTGGTCGTCGTGGTGCTGATCTTCGGCACCAAGAAGTTGAAGAACGTCGGCTCCGATCTGGGTGGCGCCGTCAAGGGCTTCAAGGACGGCATGCGCGACGGCGGCAGCGATGCGCCGGTGCCGCCGAACCAGCAAGTCACCGGCAGCCCGAAGACCGCGGACGCCGACACGGTGGACGTGGAAGCCCGCCGCAAATCCTGAGCGGCTGACTTGGCTTGCAACGTCGCTGTCTGCGCCTTTGCGGCGCAGCCGCGTCGCCTCGTGATGTCCGCCCGGGTCTCGCATGATTGATTTTGGTTTTGACAAGATCGCGTTGATCGGGGCTGTGGCCCTGATCGTGATCGGCCCTGAAAAGCTGCCGCGCGTGGCCCGCACCGTGGGTCACCTGGTGGGCAAGGCGCAGCGCTACGTGGCCGACGTGAAGGCCGAGGTCAACCGCTCGATCGAACTGGAGGAGCTTCAGAAGATGAAGAGCCAGTTCGAGACCGCGGCGAACGACGTCAGCAACAGCGTGCGCCAGGAAATCCACTCGGCCTCCACCGAACTGGAAAAGACCTGGTCCGAGGCCGCGGATGGCCTGAACAGCACGTCCGGTTCGGCCTCCGCTGTCGACTGGAGCCCGCCGCCGCCCGTCTACCAGCCCCCGCGCAAGCATTGGCGGGTCAAGCGCGGTGCGGTGCCGCGCTGGTACAAGCAACGCAATGGCGTGCGCCAGCATGCCCAATCCGGTGCGGCCCGTGTGGCGCGTTTCCGCCCACCCCACAGCGGATCTTCGTCTTCCACATGAGCAGTCCTGAACCTCAAGACGAACTGGCGGGCACCGAAGCGCCGTTTGTCTCTCATCTGATCGAGCTGCGCGACCGCCTGGTCAAGTCGGTGATCGCCATCGGCATTGCCTTCGGCGCGCTGGCCATCTGGCCAGGTCCTGGCGGCCTGTACGACCTGCTCGCCGCGCCGCTGGTGCACTCGCTGCCGGCGGGCGCGACGATGATCGCGACCAACGTGATCTCGCCGTTCCTGGTGCCGCTGAAGATCACCTTGATGGCCGGCTTCCTGCTGGCGCTGCCGATCGTGCTCTACCAGGTCTGGGCCTTCGTGGCGCCTGGCCTGTACAACCACGAAAAGCGGCTGGTATTGCCGCTGGTGATCTCCAGCACCCTGCTGTTCCTGATAGGCGTGGCCTTTTGCTACTTCTTCGTCTTTGGCCAAGTCTTCAAGTTCATCCAGGGCTTTGCGCCCAAGAGCATCACGGCCGCGCCTGACATCGAGGCCTACCTGGGCTTTGTGATGACGATGTTCATCGCCTTTGGCGCCGCTTTCGAGGTGCCGGTGGTGGTGGTGGTGCTGACGCGCATGGGCGTGGTCAGCGTCGAGAAGCTGCGCGAATTCCGCGGCTACTTCATCGTGCTGGCCTTCATCATTGCCGCCATCCTGACGCCGCCGGACGTGGTCTCGCAGCTCTCGCTGGCGATCCCGATGTGCCTGCTGTTCGAGGTGGGTCTGATCGCCGCCAAGGTGTTCATCAAGCACACCCAGGCGCCGGACGCGGACGCTTCGTCCCCCTCGTCCTCCACCTGATGCATTGAGCCGGACGCGGCGCCTTGCCGCCGCGTGACTTGGGCGCTCACTGCGCGTCGTCTTCCTCGTCCATCGGCCCGGGGGCTTGCGGTGCCTGGACCTGTGCCTTGGGTCGCTGCGCCACGTGCACCGTCAGGTCCAGCGCCTGGTTGCCGCGCTGCACGCCGATCACGGTGTCGCTCAGCGGCTTGAGCGCAGCCACGGCGTTCAGCAACTGCGAGGTGTTGCGGATCGGCTGGCCGGCAATGCGCACCACCACGTCGCCCGGCTTCATGCCGGCCTTGCTGGCCGGGCCGTCCTGCAGCACGCCGGTGATCAGCACGCCTTCTTCGACCGGGATCTTGAAGCTCTGCGCGAATTCCGGGTCCAGGTCGCGCGGCTGCACGCCGATCCAGCCGCGGGTCACCTGGCCGTCCCGCACCAGGCCTTCCATCACCTGGCGCGCCAGGTCGATGGGAATGGCAAAGCCGATGCCCAGGCTGCCGCCGCTGCGCGAGTAGATGGCGGTGTTGATGCCGATCAGGTTGCCGTTGACGTCGATCAGTGCACCACCGGAGTTGCCGGGGTTGATCGCGGCGTCGGTCTGGATGAAGTTCTCGAAGGTCGACAGGCCCAGCCCGCTGCGGCCCAGCGCGCTGATGATGCCGCCGGTCACCGTCTGGCCGACGTTGAAGGGGTTGCCGATGGCCAGCACCGAGTCGCCCACCTGCAGCTGGTCCATCTGGCCCAGGCTCACGACCGGCAGCCGGTCCAGGTCGATCTTCAGCACCGCGACGTCGGTTTCCGGGTCGGTGCCAACCAGTTTGGCCTTGGCCTCGCGGCCGTCCGACAGCCGCACGCGGATCTGGTCCGCGCCTTCGACCACGTGGTTGTTGGTCAGCAGGTAACCCTCGGGCGAGACGATCACCCCTGAACCCAGGCCGACCTGCGGCTCGGTTTCTTCCTGCGGCATCAGTTGCGGCTTGCCGCGCTGGCCGAAGAAGCGGAACCACGGGTCCTGCGAGTTCGCTGAAGCGCCAGGCTTGGCGCTGCGGCTGGCGGTCACGCTGACGATGGCGGGCGACGCTTTGCGCGCGGCCGCGCTGAGCGGCTGGATCGGCACGTTGACGTCTGCCACCTGCACCGGCACCGTGCCGCCTTCGGCGCGGGTGTTGCTGGGCCACCAGGCCTGCGGGCGCTGCTGCAGCCAGCCCGGCTTGAAGGTGCTCACCACAAACACCATGGCCACCGCGACGGTGACGGCCTGGGAGAAAATGAGCCAGATTCTGCGCATGACTTGGAAGGATGGAGCCCATGGCCGCGAGAGCCGAGATCGAGAGCCTTCTCAACCAGTGGCTTCAGCCTGAACGTTTCAAGGATTATGGGCCGAACGGTCTGCAGGTGGAGGGCAAGCCGGAGGTGCGCAAGATCGTCTCCGGCGTCACCGCCAGCCTGGCCTTGATCGAGGCAGCCATCGATGCAGGTGCCGATGCGCTGATCGTGCACCACGGCCTGTTCTGGCGCGGCCAGGATGGGCGCTTGACGGGCTGGCTGAAGGCCCGCGTCGAGCGCCTGATGGCCAGCGGCCTGAACCTGTTTGCCTACCACCTGCCGCTGGATGCGCACGCGGAGCTGGGCAACAACGCGCAGCTGGCGCTGCAGCTGGGCTGGACGGCGGACGGCCGCTTTGCCGAGCAGTCCCTGGGCTTCCTGGGCACACGTG
>NZ_VIDT01000319.1 GCF_006519715.1 Ideonella azotifigens | reverse complement strand
GCATCAGGCGTGCGCCGCTGCCGGCAGCGGCTGATTGCGGCTCCAGGCAAACAGCAGTGCGCCGCCAATGATCATCGGCAGGCACAGCCACTGGCCCATGCTCATGTTCAGCGCCAACAGGCCGAGGAAGCTGTCCGGCTCTCGGAAGTATTCGGCAATGAAGCGGAACAGGCCGTAGCCGACCAGGAAGGCGGCAGACACCTCGGCTCGGCGGCGCGGCTTGCTGCCGAACCACCACAGCAGCCCGAACAGCAACATGCCTTCCAGCAGGAACTGGTAGACCTGCGAAGGATGCCGGGGCGTGAGGCTGCCGGACTGTGGGAAGATCATCGCCCACGGCAGCGACGGATCGGCCTCGCGGCCCCAAAGCTCCCCGTTGATGAAGTTGCCGACGCGGCCGCTGGCAAGGCCGGTGGGCACGCAGGGCGCGATCAGGTCGGTCACGTCCCAGAACGAACGGCGGCGCAGCAAAGCGAAGACGAACATCGCGGCGATCACGCCCAGCAGCCCGCCATGGAAGGACATGCCGCCCTTCCAGACCGCGAACACCTCCAGCGGGTGCTGCAGGTAGTACATCGGCTTGTAGAACAGCGTGTAGCCAATGCGGCCGCCCAGCACCACGCCGACCACACCGAAGAACAGCAGGTCCTCCACGTCCCGCCGCGTCCAGCCGGCGTTGGCGAACCAGGGTTTTTTCACGCGCCGCGCGCCCAGGTACAGGAACAGCGCAAAGGCGACCAGGTAGGTGATGCCGTACCAGTGGATCTGGACGGGCACGCCGAATCGCGTGAGGTCCAGCGCGATGGGGTTGAACTGAGGGTGCATCAAAGGCATGGGGCGGGATGATAAGGCGGCCCGCCGTCACCCTGCCTTGCCAGGGCTACACTGAGGCTTCTGGACCAACGCCCTTCCGCCATGGCCTCCGACCTGAACCGCCGCTCCAAGCACATCACCGAGGGCGTGGCGCGGGCGCCCAACCGCTCCATGTACTACGGCATGGGCTATCAGGAGACCGACTTCGGCAAGCCGATGATCGGCGTGGCCAACGGGCACTCCACCATCACGCCCTGCAACTCGGGCCTGCAGAAGCTGGCGGACGCGGCCGTCATTGGCCTGAAGGAAGCCGGCGCCAACCCTCAGATCTTCGGCACGCCGACCATCTCCGACGGCATGGCCATGGGCACCGAAGGCATGAAATACAGCCTGGTCTCGCGCGAGGTGATTGCCGACTGCGTGGAGACCTGCGTCGGCGGCCAGTGGATGGACGGCTTGATCGTCATTGGCGGCTGCGACAAGAACATGCCGGGCGGCATGATGGGCATGCTGCGCGCCAACGTGCCGGCCATCTACGTCTACGGCGGCACCATCCTGCCGGGCCGCTACAAGGGCCAGGACCTGAACATCGTCTCGGTCTTCGAAGCGGTTGGCCAGTTCTCCGCCGGCAACATGAGCGAGGAGGACTTCTGCGAGATCGAGCGCCGCGCGATTCCCGGCACCGGCTCCTGCGGCGGCATGTACACCGCCAACACCATGAGCTCGTCCTTCGAAGCGCTGGGCATGAGCCTGCCGTATTCATCGACCATGGCCAACGTGGAAGAAGAGATCGTCGCCAGCGTGAAGCGCTGCGCGGCGGTGTTGGTGGCGGCGGTCAAGCAGGACCTGAAGCCGCGCGACATCGTCACGCGCAAATCCATCGAAAACGCCGTGGCCGTCATCATGGCCACCGGTGGCTCGACGAATGCGGTGCTGCACTTCCTGGCCATCGCCCACGCGGCCGAGGTCGAATGGACCATCGACGACTTCGAGCGCATGCGCCGCAAGGTGCCGGTGCTGTGCGACCTGAAGCCCAGCGGGCAGTTCCTGGCGATTGACCTGCACCGCGCCGGCGGCATACCGCAGGTCATGAAGACGCTGCTGGCCGCGGGCCTGCTGCACGGCGACTGCATGACCATCACCGGCAAGACCGTGGCCGAGAACCTGGCCGACCTGCCGGACCAGCCGCGCGCCGACCAGCAGGTGATCCGCCCCATCGCCAATCCGATGTACGAAGAAGGTCACCTGGCCATCCTGAAGGGCAACCTGAGCCCGGAAGGCTGCGTGGCCAAGATCACCGGGCTGAAGAACCCGGTCATTACCGGCCCGGCGCGGGTGTTCGACGACGAACAGTCCGCCCTGGCCGCCATCATGGCCAAGCAGATCCAGGCCGGCGACGTGATGGTGCTGCGCTACCTGGGCCCCAAGGGCGGCCCAGGCATGCCGGAGATGCTGGCGCCCACCGGCGCGCTGATCGGCCAGGGCCTGGGTGAAAGCGTGGGTCTAATCACCGACGGCCGCTTTTCCGGCGGCACCTGGGGCATGGTGGTGGGCCATGTGGCGCCGGAAGCCTTTGATGGCGGGACGATTGCGCTGGTGCAGGAAGGCGACTCGATCACGATAGACGCGCATCAGCTGAAGCTGCAGCTGAATGTGGCTGACAGTGAAATCGCCCGCCGCAAGGCCGCTTGGGTGAAGCCCAGGCCACGCTACACGCGCGGCGTGCTGGCCAAGTTCGCCTTCAACGCATCCAGTGCCAGCGCTGGCGCAGTGCTGGACCGCTTCGAGTAGGCAGGTGCCGGCCCATCCAGCGAAAAGCTGCCGCCCGGAGAGCCCGTGCGGCAGCTCGTTGTTTTGGGAAGACGGTTCAGCGCTTGCGGTTGCGATTGCCGCCGCGCAAATGGTCCAGACCCATGTTGGCAATGTTGCGCCGCCGCCGCTCGGCCTTGCGCTCCTCGTCTTTTTCCATTTCGCGCTTGCGCGTCAGGCCACTGGCATCGGCATAGGCCCACCAGGCCAGCGCCAGCACAAAAGGCAAGGCAATCCACCACCAGTCCAGGTGACCCACGAAGCCCCAATCCAGCAGCCAAAGTGCCAGCAGCACCACCCCGATGATGATGAACGCCATGTGCGATTTCCCGGTTGCCGCGCCGCTCGAACGCAAACCCTGCGTCGCAGCCGTCCCTACAATGTTCTGGGCACGAATGTAATTCACACAGCCCTCATTTCCTCACTCACGGAAAGATGCCGATGAAAGCGCTGATCACACTACTGGCCCTGGTGGCCGCCTCGCCAGCCTTTGCACAAGCCGAGTTGGCCGCCAAGAAGAACTGTCTGGCCTGCCATGCCGTCGATAAAAAGATCGTCGGCCCGGCCTACAAGGACGTGGCGGCCAAATATGCCGGCCAGAAGGACGCGGTGGCCAAGCTGGCCGACAAGATCCAGAAGGGTGGCTCCGGCGTGTGGGGCCCCGTGCCAATGCCAGCCAACGCCGTCACGCCGGACGAAGCTAAGCAGCTCGCGACCTGGGTGATGTCGCAGAAGTGACGCCGCGGCAGCCGCCGCACGCTCATCCGCCCAAGGCCGCACCCGCGGCCTTTTTGCTGCCCGCAACTTTCTCCAGGGCGGTTCACCCCGTTCCTCGCGCTGCGCCGTAGAAGCTGGTATCCAGACCTTAGGATGCCACCATGACCCGGCTCAACCAGTTTGCACTCGCCGCCATCAGCGCCATCGCCTTCGCTGCACAGGCTCAAGCCCCCGCTCCCGCCCTCGCCGGCATCGAACAACGCAGCACGCTGGCCGACCAGCAGGCGATTGCGCTGACCATCTACAACGACGACCTGGCGCTGGTGAAGGACCGCCGCCAGCTCGCGCTGCCGCGCGGCGTAAGCCGGCTGGCGCTGCGCGATGTCGGCGCCCGCATGCGGCCCGAGACGGCGCAGCTGCGCAGCCTGTCGCAGCCCGGTGCCTTGAGCGTGCTGGAGCAGAACTTCGACTTCGACCTGCTCACGCCGGCCAAGCTGCTGGAGAAGTCGGTTGGCAAGACGGTGCGGGTCATCAGGACGCATCCGCAGACCGGCGCCGAGACCGTGGAGACCGCCGAGGTGCTGAGCGCGAACCAGGGCGTGGTGCTGAAGATCGGCGACCGCATCGAGACCGGCATGCCGGGCCGGCTGGTGTTCGACGGTGTGCCGGCCACGCTGCGCGACCGGCCCACGCTGGTCACAGAACTGGACAACCAGCTGGCCGGCCCACAGGCCACCGAGCTGTCCTACCTGACCGGCGGGCTGTCCTGGCACGCCGACTACGTGGCCGAGCTGAGCGCCGATGACCGCACGCTGGACCTGAACGGCTGGATCACGCTGACCAACCAGAGCGGCACGGCTTACCCGAACGCACAGGTGCAACTGGTGGCCGGTGACGTGAACCGGGTGAAGGAGCAGATGGACATGCGCATGGCGCGCGGCCGGGTCATGATGGCCGAGGCTGCTGCCCCCGCCGCACCGAAGGTGGCCCAGGAGACCTTGTTCGAATACCACCTCTACACATTGGGCCGCGCCACCACGCTGGCAGAGAACCAGACCAAGCAGGTCGCGCTGATGAACGCCAGCGGCGTGCCGGCGACCAAGGAGCTGCTGTTCAGCGGCAGCGACCACTACTACCACGACAGCGTGGGTGAACTGGGCCGCAAGCTCAAGGCGCAGGTCTTCGTGGCCTTCACCAACCGTGAGGCCGACCACCTCGGCCAGCCGCTGCCCAAGGGCGTGGTGCGGGTCTACAAGCGCGACAGCGCCGGCCTTGCGCAATTCGTCGGCGAAGATCGCATTGACCACACGCCGAAAAACGAGACGCTGCGGCTGCACCTGGGCGAGGCCTTCGACGTGACGGCCGACAAGAAGCAGACCGACTTCAAGCGCCGCGAGCCGACCAACCAGGCCAGCTACGTGGCCGAAAGCGCCTACGAGATCGTGCTGAAGAACGCCAAGCCCGAACCGGTGACGGTCACGGTGCGCGAGCCGGTGCCAGGCGACTGGAAGATGCTGGAGAGCTCCCAGCCATACGAGAAGGTGGCGGCCGGCACGGCGCAGTGGCGCATCAAGCTGCCGGCCGAGGGCTCTGTGACGCTGAAATACCGGGTGCTGACGCGGTTCTGAAAGGGGGCGCCAGGCGGCACGCCGCGTGCCCCTGTGGCGGCATCGGCGTCGCCTTTCGCGCTTCGCCTGCTGCCACCTCAGGAGCCCGTTGCCGATGCGCCCGGTCCATGTTGCCGCTGTTCAAGCTCTCGCAGCGGGTTCTTCGTGACACGCCGCTGGGAAATCGACGCCTTGCGCGGGCTGATGCTGGTGCTGATGACGCTCACGCACCTGCCCACGCGCTTCTCGGACCCGACCGGCCAGCCGTTCGGCTTCGTGTCGGCGGCCGAAGGTTTCGTGATGCTGTCCGGCTACATGGCCGGCATGGTTTACACGCGCAAGGCGCGTCAGAAAGGCCACGCCGTGATTCCCGGCGCTTTCCTGCGGCGGGCGCTGAAGATCTACCTGTGCCAGGCCGGCCTGCTGCTGTTCCTGTTCACGCTGATCGCCATCGTGGGCCTGATGGCGCGGCAGGAAGCCGTGACCAACCTGCTGTCCTTCTACCTGGCGCACCCGCTGCAGGCCTTTATCAGCGGCATGCTGCTGGTCTACAACCCGCCGCTGCTGGACATCCTGCCCATGTACATCCTGCTGATGCTGGTCAGCCCTCTGGTGCTGCTGCACGGCTTGCACCGCGGCTGGGGCGGCGTGCTGGGTTTGAGCCTGCTGCTGTGGCTGGCGGCGCAGTTCGACCTGCCGCACCTGCTCTACGACCGCATGGCCGAGGCCAGCAGCCTGCAGTGGATGCCGTTTGCCGAGCTGGGCTCGTTCAAGCTCTTCGCCTGGCAGTTCCTGTGGTTGCTGGGCCTGTGGATGGGTGCCAGCGGCGCCGACGACGGCCCGACGCCGGGTTGGGACTTTCCGCGCTGGATGGTCAACACAGCACTCGCGGTTGCGACGGTGATGCTGATCTGGCGCCATGCGGTCGGCCAGGTGCCGTTCAGCGAACCCAGCGCCTTCAACCTGCTGTTCGACAAGTGGCAGCTGGGCCCCGTGCGCTTGATGAACTTCTGCGCGCTGCTGGTGCTGGTGATGCACTTCGGGCCCTGGCTGAAGACCCGGCTGCCGCGTGTGACAGCGCTTGAAACCCTGGGCAAGGCCTCGCTGCCGGTCTTCTGCATGCACCTGCTGCTGGCCCTGGTGGCGCTGACCATCTTCGGCTCGTCCACGCCGGAACGGCCGGTGTGGATCGACGTTGTGATCCTGGCCGCCACGCTGGGTGTGTTGTACGGCGTGGCCTGGGGCAGCCTGCGCA
>NZ_VIDT01000318.1 GCF_006519715.1 Ideonella azotifigens | reverse complement strand
ACCGCGGCCGACAGCGTGCGCGGCCACCTGGACGACTACGGGATCTCGGTCGACCTGGTGTTCCAGATCAACCAGTTGCGCGGCCGGGCTGAACGCATGGAAGCGCTGCTGGCCTGCCTGATGGGCAATGACGCCGCGCCGGACCTGCGCCGGCTGCTGGCCGAGCTGGTGCGCGCCGGCATCGAGCGGCGCGGCATCGGCAAGCTGTTCACGCGCCATTACGCGCTGCTGGCACGCAAGGTGACCGAGCGCAGCGCCGACACCGGCGAGCACTACATCACCCGCGACAGCGCCGAATACCGCGACATGCTGCGCATGGCCGCCGGCGGCGGCGCGGTGATCGGACTGACCACCATGGTCAAGTTCGTGCTCACCGCGCTCGCCCTGCCCGCCTTCTGGGCCGGCTTCAGCGCCGGCACCAACTACGCGATCAGCTTTGTCGTGATCTACCTGATGCACTGGACGGTCGCGACCAAGCAGCCGGCGATGACCGCGCCCAGCCTGGCGCGCCGGCTCGAAGGCATCTCGTCCAGCGACGCGGCGCTGCAGCGCTTCGTCGACGAAGTGGCGCACCTGCTGCGCTCGCAATTCGCCGGCATCGTCGGCAACCTGAGCGCCGTGGCGCCAGTGGTACTGGGGCTGCAGATCCTATCGTGGCTGACCTTCGGCGCGCCGTTGATCGGCCAGGCCCAGGCCCACTATGCGCTGCACAGCACCTCGCTGCTCGGGCCGACCGCGCTGTACGCCGCATTCACCGGCGTGCTGCTGTTCGCCTCCAGCCTGATCGCCGGCTGGGCCGAGAACTGGTTCGTCTTCCACCGGCTGGACAGCGCCATTGCCTGGAACCCGCGCTTCATCCAGCGCCTGGGTGCCGCCCGCGCGCTGCGCTGGTCACGCTGGTGGCGCGACAACATTGCCGGCGTCACCGCCAATGTCTCGCTGGGCATGATGCTGGGCCTGGTGCCGGCGCTGGCCGGCATCTTCGGCCTGCCGATCGAGGTGCGCCACGTCACGCTGTCCACCGGACAGATCTTCGCCGCGCTGGGCACGCTGGGCTGGCCGCTGCTCAACGAGCCGGGTTTCTGGTGGTGCATCGCCGGCATCCCCATCACCGGCCTGCTGAACCTGGGCGTGAGCTTCGCGCTGGCCTTCCGGCTGGCCATGGTCTCGCAAGGCCTCAAGCTGCGCGACCGCGGCCGCATCTACGCGGCCTTGCGTCAGCGCTGGCGCGAGGCGCCGCACAGTTTTTTCAAGCCTTCGAAGCCACCGGGCTGAGGACAGACTCAGGCCTGGTCGTCCTCCGAGCGGTCCCGCTCACCGCCACGCCGGCCCGAGAACATCGTCCACCAGATCACAAAGACCAGCACCGCTCCGGCGCCCAAGGCCTCCAGCACCAACCACCCCATGCTGTCTCCGCGTTTGTTGAGAAGAATCTTCGCTGAAGGCCCATTGTGTGCGCTGGGCCTGGCCGCCACCATGCTGCTGGCCAGTTGCGCCGTCACACCGCCAGGCCCGCCCGGCTCGGCTTCGCCCGGCCAGCCCACCACCGCGCCCACCCCGCCGGTCCTCCACATGCCGCCTCCCGCCGGCACGGTCGAGCGCAATCGCTCGCGCTGGGTGCCGGCCTCGTTCAACGAGTTGCCCGGCTGGCAGGACGAGCAGCTCAGCGACTGGTGGCCCGCGATGCGCCAGGGCTGCCAGAACCCGCCCACCGCCTGGGCCACGCTGTGCACCGAAGTCCGCCAGACCAGCGGCCTGCCAGACGGCCTGCTGCTGCGCCTGTGGGCCGAGAGCAAGCTGCAGGTCTACCGCGTGGAGTCGCTGGACGGCGACCCCGCCGGCCTGCTCACCGGCTACTTCGAGCCCGAGATCCCCGCCAGCCGCAAGCCCACCTGGAACCGCAAGGTGCCGCTCTACGGCCCGCCGGCCGACCTGGTCGCCAAGAAGCCCTACTGGACCCGCCAGCAGCTCGACACCCTGCCGGCAGCGCGCAGCGCGCTGCAAGGGCGCGAGATCGCCTGGGTCGAAGACCCGCTGGACGCGCTGATCCTGCAGATCCAGGGCTCCGGCCGGCTGCAGCTCACCGAGTCCGACGGCGGCCAGCGCCTGATCCGCCTGGCCTTCGCCGGCCACAACGAACAGCCCTACAAGTCCATCGGCCGCTGGCTGATCGACCAGGGCGAGCTCACACCCGCCCAAGCCTCCTGGCCCGGCATCAAGGACTGGGCCCGCCGCAACCCGCGCCGCGTGCAGGAAATGCTCTGGCAGAACCCGCGCTACGTCTTCTTCCGCGAAGAGCCGCTGCTGGACCCCAGCCTCGGTCCCAAAGGCGCCCAAGCCGTGCCCCTCACCCCCGGCCGCTCCATCGCCGTGGACCCCCAAAGCGTGCCCTACGGCACCCCCGTGTGGCTGGACACCACAGAGCCTTTGTCCACCAAACCCCTGCAACGCCTGGTCATGGCCCAGGACACCGGCAGCGCCATCACCGGCGCCGTCCGCGCCGACTTCTTCTGGGGCTGGGGCGACGAAGCCGAGGCCAATGCCGGGCGCATGAAGCAGGGGCTGAAGATGTGGGTGTTGTGGCCGAAAGGGTGAGCGCGCGGGACGCTTGAGGGGCAGGCGACCGGCGCAATGGGGGAACAAGCGCGCCTCGTATTGCGGTTTCCCACATCGCACGCCCCGGGTTTTTACCGATGATTGCCGGTTGGACCCGGCTGGCTGCTTTCTTTCGACAGCAGGCCGGCTTGTTCGTGCCTGCCGGCTGAGAGCCGGCATGTCCTGACCGGGCACTGCCGCAAAACGGCGGGGCTCGTTTCGATCATCCGCCTCACGAAAGCGCCGCATGCCTGCAGTACCTTCTTCCCCCGTCCTGCTCCGCGGGTTCCGCCTGGCGGCGGTGGCCCTGCTGGCCACGCTGGGTTTTGCGGCGCGGGCCGACATCGTGATCGGTCAGGTCGCGCCGTTCACTGGCCCGCAGGCGGTCACCGGGCAGGCCATCCACGCCGGCGCGAAGCTGTACCTCGACTCGGTCAATGCCGCTGGCGGCGTTCGGGGGCAGAAGGTCAAGCTGGTGACGCGCGACGATGCGCAGAAGCCAGAAGACACGGTGCGGCTGGTCAAGGAACTGATTGTCGCCGAATCGCCGGTCGCGATGATCGGCACCGTGGGCACGGCCAACCTGGAGGCGCTGGCCAAGGACGGCGTGCTGGCCAAGGCCCGCATGCCGATGGTGGGTGCCGTGTCCGGGGCGGCCAGTGTGGCCAGGGCCGAGGGCATGTTCGTCGTCAAGGCGCGCTATCACGATGAAGTGGACCGCCTGTTCGAGAACCTGACGAACCTCGGCCTGAACCGCGTCGGCCTGGTCTACCAGGACGACGGCCTGGGCCAGGACGTGCTCGCCGGCGCCAACGCAGCCGCCCAGCGCCGCACCGTGACGCTGGTGGACACAGCCTCCTACGCCCGCAACACGACGGACACCTCGGCCGCCGTCACCCGCATGCTGGCCGCCAAGCCGCAGGCGATTTTCCTTGGCGCGACCACCGCCGCGGCAATCGACTTCGTCACCCGCTACCGCGCGGCCGGCGGCACGGCGCAGTTGTACGGCATGTCCATCATCGACCCCGACCTGATGCTGAAGAAGATCGGCGCCATCGCTGCGCGCGGATACGCCTTCACCACCGTGCTGCCGCTGCCCGCCGACAACAAGCGCGCCGTGGTGCGCGAATACCTGGCGCTCAGCGCCGAGTCCAAGGACCCGAACCTCTCGACCCGCTCGCTCGAAGGCTTCATCGCCGCCAAGGCCGTGGTCGCCGCCCTGAAGCGCGCAGCCCGCCTCGCGCCAGACGCCATCAGCGAAGCCCTCAGCGCCCCCGAAGGCATGGACGTGGGCAACTTCCCGCTGAACTTCAGCCAGAAGGGCCGCACCGGCTCGGCCTATGTGGACTTCGCGATGTTGGGGTCGGATGGGAAGCTGGTGCGATGAGCACCCGGCCGGAAGCAGGCACGCGCTGAGCAAGTCGCGCTACGCCTTATCGGGGCAATCGAACGCGGGCGCAGATGCAAAAGGGCCATTGGCGGCGGTGTGGGCCTCGGCACGTCGCTGGAGCTGGCGACACGGCACCACGCTGCGGGTGAACAGCCGGTCGGCATGAGGGCGCTGACTCCAGCCATAGGAGTCAAAGTCGTAGCGGCGCAGACGGCCATCGCTCGTTCGCAAGACGGCAATCCAAACAATCGAATCCTCGCCTTGCGCCTGAGACGCCACCCAATGGTCGACGCGCGCCGCCGCCGCGTGCGCCATACAGGCATCGGCTGAAAACGAGTCCTGCATTAACCCCACGAATCCGCAGGACACGGCGGCAGGCGGCATCACGGCCGGCACCTCACGACGGATGGCAGAGGCCCAGTCGGGCCGCGGCGAACTTGAACTGACGATCACCGGAATCGCCGGCAGCAGCGCCAACGACAGCAGCGTCAGCGAAAAGGCGAGCAGGTTCGGCCGTTGCATCATGTCGGCCTCCACTGCGCTGAAACTGCCGCGAATATCGCCTGGGCACACCAGGCTCGCTGGCTCCGTGACTGCAATCGGGCTCGTCACTTGATCTCCAGTTGCTTCAGCCTGGCATCTCGACATTCACGTACATGACGGGATTGGAAGCGCCTCGCGGGAAGTAGTGTGCAGCGGAACGGCCCACGTACTTGCACCTCACAGGCTCGGGCGCCGGCTCGCCGGTGAACTCCCAGCGCCCCGGCACGTTGACATCTGCGAGCGACCGGGTCGTGTAAGCCGTGCTGCCTGCTGGGTGCCAGGCCTTGGCGACATACACCTCGCGCACGATCCCTGAGGCCACAGCCAACACCAGCTCGACTTCGGCTCTCCGCTCGCCAACGCGCCAGACACCGCGAGTGGCTTCGTACAGCGCTTGCGGCGTCATGCCCTCTCGGTGAAGTCCCGCCACCCGGATGAGCAAAGCGGGTTCTGTCACCACCAAGCCGGGAGACACTTCGGTCTTCGCAGGCCTCGGTGCAGCCGAGGGCGCGGGTTGGCGGACGGCCAATGCCTCGGCAGCCGCGTCAGGCAGCAAAGCCGCAATGGCGGCAGCCTCCTCGCGCATTTGCGGCTGGAACTTGCCGTAGTTGGAGAAGTGCAGGTGCAGATGAACCGTGCGCCCCGCGTCCTGGTAGAGCACGGGGAGAGGGCCAGATGACGCCGGCCGTTGCGCCAGCCATCCGAACCGCCCGCTCGCGCGCAGCAGTTGCGCCACCTGCGCCGAAACGAAGATGAGCTTCGCACGGCCGCGCAGCATTGCAGACTCGATCATCTGCAAATGCGATGTCGCCAAGTCCGCCCGCGTCAGCTGGCTTCGGCCCATCGTGGGCAAGTGAAGCAGTTCGACAAACGACACCAGCGAAGCATGCCGCGGCGCAAAGCCGACGCGCGAGAAGTTGAGGTGATAGCGACGGCCGTCGCCACGGTAGTCAGGCAGCAGGAACGGGTGATGCACGCCATGCTGGCGCCAGAACGCCACGCCATCCTCGTGGTACGCCAGCACGTTGCCGAACGATGAACTGTGCGCGATCTGAGGGTCGTAGTTCGCATCCAGACCAATGAACAGGAACGTGGCATCCCAAGGCGCTGCGCCTTGGAATGGTCGCTCGGCAAAGCATTGCTGAAGTTCGCGGCTGGGATGCAGTTGGTACATGGCAGCGGTCGTGAAAATCCATCAGCGCGTCAACACCCGCACCTCCAACTGCTGCGCAGTAGACGCCGCCGCATCCCCACTTCGCCAGGTCCGCGTACCGGGATTGTCCGGCCCATTCTGCACAGCGCCGCCAGGCCCCGCCAGCCTTCCCAACATCACCCACTGCCCCATCGCCGCCAGCACTTCGCCGGACATCCAGGCCGCATCCGCTGGGCGGGCGCCCTGGCCCGCGGCGGACGGCCATTCGACGCGGTATTGCACGCGGACCGGGGCGTTGCCGCCGGGCCAGGTGGGGGCGACCCAGAGGCGGGTGGCTTCGGCCAGCGGTTCTTCGCCGCCGGAGAGGCCCATGGTGGGGTTGGCGTTGGACTGACCTGCGCCGCTGGCAGCACTGCCCGGCGCGCCGACGTTGGCGTACCAGCGGGTTTGCGGGGCCAGCCGCCATTGGGTCAGCGCGACTTCGGACTGGCCGCCATTGCGGACCTGCATCAGCGGGAGCGTGGGTGCCGCGCCGCTG
>NZ_VIDT01000317.1 GCF_006519715.1 Ideonella azotifigens | reverse complement strand
GCGGTCGCGCACGATCGTTTTGCCCCAGGGCAAGCGAGGTGCCGCGCCTGCAGGGCCACATGGGTTGCAAAGACCTGCCTGGCCGCGCGTCGTCCTGGTCTGACAGCCGGAGAGGGCCATGACCGATGAGCGAGATGCTTGCGCAGGTCCAGACTCCACATCACTGACCTCGGCACATGGGTCGGCGCCTGATCCAGGCATCGCAGTGCCGCCAACCCCAAAGGAGTTCACACCATGTCTTCATCCCTCCGTCTGGCCGCCGTGGCCGCCCTGAGCGCCTCGCTGATTTCGCTGACGGCTTGCGCCGGCATGTCCAACCAGACCCGTGACACGGCAGTCGGTGCCGGCCTCGGCGCGATTGCAGGTTCCGTCATCACCGGCGGCACCACCGGCGGCGCTGTTGCTGGCGGCGTCATCGGTGGCGTGATCGGCAACGAAAACAGCAAGAAGTAATTCCTGCTTCGAGTTCGCGGCCTGCCTTGTGCAGGCCGCTGCGGCTCGGCCGGTGCAACCAGCCTTCCCATGGGATCTCCGGAGGGCTCAGAGCATCGCGCCGAGCCGCACCCCTTGGTCGATCGCGCGCTTGGCGTCCAGCTCGCCGGCTTGTTTGGCGCCCCCGATCATGTGCACCTTGATGCCCGCAGCTTCTAGCGGCGCCTGCAGTTCCCGCAGCGATTCCTGGCCCGCGCACAGTACGATGTGGTCGACCGCCAGCCAGCGCTGGTTCTCGCGCTGCTCGCCTTCGCTGACCAGCAGGCCTTCGTCCCCGATGCGCTCGTAGTTCAGCCCGCCCAGCATGCGCACGCCGCGCTGCTTCAGCGCTGCGCGGTGGATCCAGCCGGTGGTCTTGCCCAGCCCCGCACCCAGCTTGCCGGCCTTGCGCTGCAGCAGCGTCACCTGGCGTTTGGCCGGCACCTGCGGCGGCATTTCGGTGGCCAGTCCACCGCGTGCCAGCGCCGGGTCGGTCACACCCCATTCGGCCTGCCAGGCCGGCAGGTCCAAGGTGCTGGAGTGACCGTCATGAACCAGGAATTCGGCCACGTCGAAGCCAATGCCACCGGCACCAATGACCGCCACGCGCTCACCCACAGCCGCGCCTTGCAGCACATCCAGGTAGCGCAGCACCTTGGCATGCGACCGGCCGGGAATCTTCGGGTCCCGGGGCAATACGCCGGAGGCGATCACCACTTCGTCGAACCCTTCGGCCTGCAGCGCCGCGGCGTCCACGCGCGTGTTCAGGTGCAGCCGCACGCCGGTCACTTCCACGCGCCGCGCCCAGTAGCGCAGCGTCTCGTGGAACTCCTCCTTGCCCGGCACACGCTTGGCCAGGTTCAGCTGGCCGCCCACCTCGGCCGCGCTGTCGTACAGGTGCACCTCGTGGCCGCGCTCGGCCAGCGTGGTCGCGGCCGACAGCCCGGCAGGCCCTGCGCCCACCACGCCGATGCGCTTGCGGTGCGTCGTGGGCAGCAGGCGGATCTCCGTCTCGTGGCAGGCCCGCGGGTTGACCAGGCAGCTCGTCAGCTTGTTGACGAAGATGTGGTCCAGGCAAGCCTGGTTGCAGGCGATGCAGGTGTTGATGTCCTGCGCCCGGCCTTCGCGTGCCTTCTTGACGAACTGGGCGTCGGCCAGCAGCGGCCTGGCCATCGAGACCATGTCGGCATCCCCCGCGGCGAGCAACTGCTCGGCCACCTCGGGCGTGTTGATGCGGTTGCTGGTGATCAGCGGAATGCGCACGTGCTCGCGCATCTTGCGCGTGACCCAGGCGAAGGCGGCGCGCGGCACGCTGGTGGCAATCGTCGGCACCCGGGCCTCGTGCCAGCCAATGCCGGTGTTCAGCAGCGTGGCCCCGGCCGCCTCGATGGCCTGGGCCAGTTGCACCACCTCTTCCCAGCTGGAGCCACCGGGGATCAGGTCGATCATCGAGAGGCGGTAGATGAGGATGAAGTCCGGCCCGAGTGCATCGCGTGTGCGCCGCACGATCTCCACCGGCAGGCGCATGCGGTTTTCGTAGGCGCCGCCCCATTGGTCTTCGCGTTGGTTGGTCGGTGCGGCGATGAACTGGTTGATCAGGTAGCCCTCGCTGCCCATGATCTCCACGCCGTCATAACCCGCCTCGCGCGCCAGCCGGGCACAGCGCACGAAGGCGGCGATCTGCCGCTCCACGCCGGCGCCAGACAGCGCACGCGGCGTGAACGGCGAGATCGGCGACTTGATGCGCGAAGGGGCGACTGCCAGCGGGTGGTAGGCGTAGCGCCCGGTGTGCAGGATCTGCAGCGCGATCTTGCCGCCTTCGGCATGCACGGCATCGGTCACCACCCGGTGCCGCCGGGCTGCGCCGCTGCTGGCCAGCATGCCGGCAAAAGGCTTGGCCCAGCCGACGATGTTGGGCGCAAAGCCGCCGGTGACGATGAGGCCGACCTCGCCCTGCGCGCGTTCGGCGAAATAGGCGGCCAGCCTGCGCAGGTCGCGGCCATCTTCCAGGCCGGTGTGCATCGAGCCCATCAGCACGCGGTTTTTCAGCGTCGTGAAGCCCAGGTCCAAGGGTTGCAGCAAATGAGGGTAGGGCGTGGACATGGGGGATGGTCTTGAAGCTGGGCAACCGGCGATTGTTAGAGTGCATGGCCCATCCGACGGCGGGGATTTTCCCGATCCGTTGTGCCGGCCTATCCTTTACCTTCATGCCTGCAGATTCCGAACAAGTCGAACAACGCCTCGTGGCGCTGGAAATCAAGGCCAGCTTCACCGAAGACCTGGTCGAACAGCTCAACGAGGTCATCGTGCGCCAGCAGCAGCAGCTCGACCTGCTGATCAACGAACTGCGTCAACTGCGCCAGCAAGTGCCCACGCAAAGCGGCAATGGCGAATTCCGCAGCCTGCGAGACGACCTGCCGCCGCACTACTGATTGCGGCGCTCATGCCCCCCGAAAGGAGCCGTGATGACAGATTTGGTGATTCGTCGATTGCTGATCGACATGGAAACGCCGCTGACGCGTCATTGGAACGGGGGAGACGCCTTCCGCACGGCCTTCTTCAACGCGCTGTCGATGAGCTTCCCGCTGGGCGAGCAGTTTTTCATCGACTCGGTGAAGCTCGGGCTGCAGACGCTCTCGCCCGAGCTGCGTGAGCGCCACGAAGCCGAGGCCAAAGGCTTCATCGGCCAGGAGGCCACGCACCGGCGCATCCACCAGCTGTTCAACCAGCACCTGCAGCATCAAGGCCTGGTGAACCACTGGGAAGGGCGCATCCAACATCGCCTGAAGCGGCTCGAAGGCATGGAGCCCCGGGTCTGGCTGGGGCTGACCGCCGCCACCGAGCATTTCACCGCCATCATGGCCGAGCACCTGCTGAGCTTCGAAGCGCCGCTGGCCGGCACCGAGGAGCGGCTGCAGCTGCTGTGGCGCTGGCATGCCAGCGAAGAGTCCGAGCACCGCTGCACGGCCTTCGACCTGTACTACGCGCTGGGCGGCGACGTGCGTTGGCGGCGCCGGCTGTTCTACATCGTGACCTGGCACTTCACCACCGACCTGTTGCGCCAGACGGTGAACAACCTCTGGCACGACCGCAGCCTGTGGCGCCTGTCCACCTGGTCCAGCGGCGCGCGCTTCCTGTTCGGCCAGGGCGGACTGGTGCGCGAGCTGTTTGGACCCTGGCGCCGCTACCTGCACACCGACTTCCATCCCTCACAGCAGGACGACGAGCTGGCCCACGAGTGGCTGGCCCAGCATGCGGACAGGGCCGTGCCGGTGAACCCGCCGCAGCATCGCGCCGCGGCTTGAGGGCCCGAATTCAACCCGGCGTGCGCGGCAGCCACTGTGCCAGCAGCGCCTTCAGCTCACCCGGGCCGTAGGGCTTGGCGAGGTGGTCGTCCATGCCGGCGTCCAGCGCCATGCGCACGTCTTCCGGCAGTGCATTGGCCGTCAGCGCCATGATGGGCCGGCGCGGCAGCCCGTTGGCCTGCTCGTGGGCGCGCCAGGCGCGGGTGGCAGCGTAGCCATCCATCACCGGCATCTGGCCGTCCATCAGCACCAGGTCGACCGGCTCGCTGCGCAGGGTTTCCAGCGCTTCTTCGCCGTCGTGCGCTTCGAGCACCGTCAGCCCCATGTCGCGCAGCAGCTGCGCGGCAATCATCAGGTTCACAGCGTTGTCTTCGGCCACCAGCACGCGGCCACTGAGTGTGGACGCAGCCTCCGCCACCGGCGCCACCGGCTGCGCAGCCGGCGCATGGGCCAGCGGCAGGCGCAGCGTGAAGCCGAAGCAGCTGCCCTGGCCGGGCACGCTGCGCACATCGATGCGGCTGCCCATGCGCTCCACCAGCCGCTGCGAGATGGCCAGCCCCAGGCCGCTGCCGCCAAACGCGCGCTGGTGCCCCTGGTCCACCTGCTGGAAGGGCTGGAACAGCTGCGACATGCGCTCGGGCGGAATGCCGATGCCGGTATCCTCGACCTCGAAGCGGATCAGCGGCTGGCCGCCGCTGATGCCGGCTGGCCGCAGCCGCAGCGTGACGCTGCCCGAAGGCGTGAACTTCAGTGCGTTGGCCACCAGGTTCATCAGCACCTGGCGCAGCCGGTGCTCGTCCACGCTGATCCAGCTCGGCAGGCCGTGGGCCATCGCCAGCTTCAGCGGCAGGCTCTTCGCGTCTGCACTGGCGGCGAACAGCGCATGCACGCCGCCGGCCAGTTGCGCCAGCTGGGCCGGGTTGTCGTGCAGGTCCAGGTGGCCGGCCTCGATCTTCGAGTAGTCCAGCACGTCGTTCAGCACGTCCAGCAGGCTTTCGCTGGACTGCCGCGCCACTTCCAGCAGCTTGGCGTTTTCGGGCGAAAGCGGCGCGCTGCCCAGCAGGCTCAAGGCCCCCAGCACGCCATTCATCGGCGTGCGGATCTCGTGGCTCATGGTCGCCAGGAAACGCGACTTGGCCGCGGCCGCTTCTTCTGCCTGGGCCATGGCCTCGCGCAGCGCCTGGTTGTGCACGTCCGCCTGGAAGCCGCGGCGAATGGCCAGCATGGTGGTGCGGCGCACGGCATGCAGCACCCGCCACAGCCCGGCCAGGAAAGCCAGCGCCACCAGCGCCATCGGCCACGAACGTGTGCCTGGCAACAGGGTCTGGACCACCAGCGGCACCAGCACCGCGAGCAGCACGCCTTCACCCCAGCGCCCGGCCATGGCCATGTAGAAGCAGGACAGCGACGCCGAGCCGGCCAGCAGCACCGTGTAGATTGCGCGCCCCTCTGCGTCCAGGAACGCATAAAGGCCTGGCGTGGCGATGATCCACGCCGCACAGCACAGCCCGTGGTACCAGGCCATGCGGCGCTCGAAGCGGCGCAGTTCGGCGGGCTCCTGCAGCTCCGCCTGCCGGCTCTCACGCTGCAGCAGCACGCGGCCTGTGCAACTGGCGATTGCCAGCAAGGCCACCAGCGCGGCCAGCGGCCAGGCCTCCGGCCGGTGGCGCACCAGCCACAGCATCATCGCCACGACCAGGGCCATCAGCGGCACGCTGTGCCAGACAAACCCCATCGTGAAGCGAATGGCCTCGCGGCGCAGCGCCAGGTCGGTCGCCTCGTCGCTGAGGCGGTCCAGGTCGGGCAGGAAAGAGGAGGGCGGCGAACGGGGGGCTTCCGCAAACATGGCGCACATTGTCGGGGCAGCAGATGGCGACAAAGGCCGGATCAGCGCGAACTTGTTTGCGCTTTGTCGCGGCCTTGCCGCAGTCTTTTCCGAAGCCCTTGCATGGGGCTGCAACGTGGGCGCTGCCCACTGCCGCTTGCTGTTGCCGACGGGGTTGCGGTTGACCTCAACATTGTCTGAAAGGGCTACGCCATCGGGCCGGCCACGCCGGCCTGACGGTGGCGGTTGAAGCGTCGTCAAAGGTGCAGGATGCCAGCGACGAAGCCGATGACGAACAGGGCCAGGAAATACGAGGGCCAGCCGAACTTGCGCCGCATCACCCGCCAGCCCAGCCAAAGCCCACCCGCCAGGAACAGCCCGGGGCTTTTGAGCTTGACCGAGAGGTAGACCAGCAGGGCCGCCTGGGCGATGACCAATGGCCAGCGGATGAGCGGCAGCAGCGGGGCATGAGTCTCCTGCGGCGCGCCACCTTCAGGCGCGGGGGCGGCTGCCGCAGCCTGCATGGCGGCGCGCAACGCGCGGCGAGGGGATGACGCGATCTCGGCCGCTTTCCGGGCGGCGTCGCGTTCTGCACGCTGGGCCGCCAGATGGGCTCGCCGCTCGGCCTTGATCT
>NZ_VIDT01000316.1 GCF_006519715.1 Ideonella azotifigens | reverse complement strand
CGTCCATCGTGCCGCGCGTGCGGCTCAACCACACCTACGCCGACATGCTGGGCCGCCAGCCCAGCCCGCATGCGGAGCTGAGCTCGCACCTGCAGGAAGCGCGCTGGTTGATGCGCAATGTCGCCCAGCGCTTTGCCACCATCGCGCGCGTGGCCCAGGCCATCGTCGACCGCCAGCGCCAGTTCTTCGACTACGGCCCGATGGCCATGAAGCCGCTGGGCCTGCGCGAAATTGCCGACGAACTGGGCATGCACGAATCCACTGTTTCGCGCGTGACCAACAACAAGTACATGGCCACGCCCGGCGGTGTGCTGGAGCTCAAGCATTTCTTCTCGCGCGCGATGGTCAGCCGCAACGGCAGCGCCTGCTCGCCGACCGCGATCCGCGACCTGGTCAAGCAGATGATCGAGCACGAGCAACCGCAGGCCCCGCTGTCGGACGCCGAGATTGCCCGCCAGCTCGCCAGCCAGGGCCTGGACGTGGCTCGCCGCACGGTCACCAAGTACCGCCAGCTCATGCACCTGGCACCGGCCAACCGCCGCACACCGGCCTGAGCCGGCGCGCAGGCATGGCACCTGCCCATGCAAGGCAACCCCCACCACCAGGAGTTGCCTTCATGCGCACCGCCAACCCGACCAAGACCCAAGCGCCCCATGCGCAAACCACGGCCAACCAGCAAGGGCAGGCCAAGCCCCAGCTGCCGCATGAGCGGGATGAATCGGCCGACACCGCAGCCGAGCCGGACCCGGTGACGCGCCAGGCCCACCAGGACGTGGTCAGCGGCAAGGTCGACACCGACAAGGGGCCGGTGCTGGAAGCGCTGAACCGCCGGCTGCCGCCATCGGCGCCCGGGCCCAAAGGCAAGCGCGACCCGGAACATCCGCCCCGCTGAGCGGCGTGTTCCGCGGCACACCACTTGCCGTGACCAGACCAAGTGCGCAACGGCCCGCCCGCTGCGCTTGTCTCTACCTTCTTCGCTGCGGCCCGCGCCGCAAGAAAGGCAAACCATGGCCATGCTCGACACCTTCCCCGGCAGCGCCGACCTGCGCGACCCGGCACTCGTCAACCCCGGCCTGCCGCCCGGCACCGTGACCCCCGTGCCCAACGGCCCGGGGCCGGGCCTGCTGACGGCCAGCACCATCACCGGCGACAAGATCCTGAACCTGCAGGAACAGACGCTGGGCACCATCGAGGAGATCATGCTGGACATGTCGTCCGGCCGCATCGCCTACGTGGTGATGGCCTCGGGCGGCTTCCTCGGCCTGGGGGAAAAGCTGTTCGCCCTGCCGTGGAGCGCACTGACGCTGGACGCCGACCGCAAGTGCTTCGTGCTGGATGCCAGCAAGGAAAAATTCGACCACGCGCCAGGCTTCGACAAGGACAGCTGGCCCAGCGAAGCCGATCGCGAGTGGCATGTGCAGGTGCACCGCTACTACAGCCGCCCGCCTTACTGGGAATGAGCCCAGGCCGGGCATGACCCGCTGCCGTTGCGGCAGACGCAAAAAGGGCGACCCGAGGGTCGCCCTTTTTGCTGGCCGCTCGTGCCAGGCACGAGCGCTTCCCAGCATCACGCGCTGCGCGGTTCGCCGCGGCCGTTCACGGTGATGGTCGGGCCAGGCGGATTGGTCGTCTGAACGTGGTGATAGATGCCGTTGTAGCGGTAGACCACGTCGTAGTAGTCCGGCGTGCGGTCGGGCACGTTCTGGCAACGCTGCACGTTCTGCACCGACTGCTGCTGGCCGCGGTCGATGTTGGCACCCAGCGCGCCACCCGCGACCACGCCCACTGCGGTGCCGGCATTGCCGCCGCCGATCTGGTGGCCCAGGATGCCGCCAATCACCGCGCCAGCCAGCGCGCCCGGCACATTCGGCTGGTCCTGGCGCACGACACGGTCACGCTCGATCCAGCAGCGCTGGTTCGGCTCGCCCATCACGGCCCGGACCTGCGTGACTTGGGCTTCGTACAGACGCTCGCCACCGCGGCGGTAGTAGTTGTAGGCGGGCGGCGGCGGCGGCGCATAGCGCGCCTCGTCGATCCGGTCATTGCTGCGCAACAGCCGTGCCGAGGTGACGCGGTCGTTCAGGCCCATGTCGCGCAGCGACGGGTAGCTGCCACTGCGCAGCACCACGCAGCGGCCACGGAAATTCGAGTCCTCGCAGACTTCCCAGCGCCCGCCGCGCACGTCGACCGAGGATGCGCGGTCATTGAAGCCATAGCGGTGCAGGTCATCGACGCGCGTCTGCACGCTGACCGAGCGGCCTTGGAAACGATCGTTTTGGTAGAAGGTCACTTGCGCCATCGCAGGCGCTGCCAGCACCAGGATGCCGGCAGCGGCGAGCAGCTTCTTGAGCGGCGAATTGATCAGGGATTTTTTCATTGGACTTCTCCAGACTTCAGGTAATAGAGGCACCTGATTTGCCGGCGATTTCGAATCGCCGCACCGGCAGGGGGACCGGGACCGCGGTGGTCAGTGGATCAGAGCGATCAGGATGATGATGGGAATGGGCACGCCCAGCGCCCAGAGCAGCAAGGAACGCATGGTGGAACTCCTTCTTCGTGCTTGCAGGTTCAACGTGTGGCGCGGCCAGTCGGTGGACAGCCGCGTGTGACGAATGGCTTCAGGCCCGGTCGCGTTCGCGCCCGCCGTAGGTCGCCGCCAGCGTGGCCGCGAACGCACCGATCAGCAGCGAGATGAACAGCCACAGCAAGGTCTTGGCCGAGGCGCCGCGGGCCTGGTCGGCGGCAACGCGTGCGGCGTTGTCGGCCTCGGCCGGCTGGGCCTGCAGCCGCGCATAGCCATCCGAAACCCGCTTCTCGGCATCCTGCGGCGCCAGCCCGGTCTGTTGCGAGACACGCTGGCCCAGGTAGCGCAGGTCGTCTGCCGGCAAGGCCCCGCTGCGCAGGTTGGCAACAAAGATGGCCGTGGCTTCCGCGGCCAGCGCGCGGTCGTTCGAGCGGTCCAGGCTGCCGCTGACGGGCATCACGGTGGGCACTACCGTGACGGTGCCTGGCAGCGCGTTGGCCGCGGCCGCAGTGGCCGTCGCCGCAGCGGCATTGCGCGCGGTCACCGCGGTGTCGGTGCTTTGGGGCGCGATGCCGTCAGGCGTGCGGAAGAGCTTGTCCACCGCATAGCGCGTCGGGTCCGCCGCAGCCACGGCCGAGCCGCCGCCCACCAGTGCCGCAGCACTCGCCTTGGCGCCGCTGCCGATAATGCTGGAGGCTGCACCGCCCAGCACCGCGGCGCTGACCAGTGTCGCCAGGCCCCAGGACAGGAAACCGTGCACCGTATCGCGGAAAAAGACTTCATCGCCTTGTGCATCGCGCCAGCGGCTGCGCAGCCGGCCGGCAATGTAGCCGCCCAGCGCCGAGGCGGCCAGGCTGGTCACGATGATCCACAGGATGGCCGCCACGCCCAGCGTGCCGACATCGGCCCCGTGCTGCGCCCAGGGCGACGCGGCGGACAGGCCCAGCCCGGAGCCGAGCATCAGCAGGATCAGCGACAGTGCCGCCGCGCCGGTCGCACCAGCGAAGACCGCCGGCCAGGACACGGCACCCAAGGGCGTGGCCATCACTGCCGGGGCGAGGGACAACTCGTCAGGCAGGGCGTTCAGCCTCGTCGCGGGATGGATGGTTCCCATGGAAGTCCTCTTGGGGTCATTGAAGCGATGCGGCATCATCCAACCCGCCCGGCTGCCAGGCCGTGGGAGCTGCGCTTGACACACTGTCAGCCGTGTCCCACAGCCGAACCCGCTGGCAGCCGATGGCAGCCAGGTGCCGGCACGGCACACTGCAATGCAAGATTGCCAAGGTGGGCCCGCTTGTTGCAGCGCCTTGTCGACGCCTCTTCGTGACGCGTCCAGTCACCCCATTCCGGCCCCCTTGAACGAGACACCCAGCAGCCCTGCGATGCCCGAACCCGAAGCGCCACCGCCAACCGACCCCGCCAAACGCCCGCGGCGCGCACCCAGGCCGCGGCCCCACTGGGTCACGGCGCTGGGCACCCGGGTGGCCGAAGCGGGCGCACGCACACGCTGCACCTGGGAGTTCATCGGCGACGTGCTGCTGGGCCTGGGCCGCCTGCTGCGCGGGCGCAGCACCATGCGCCTGAGCGACCTGGTCTACCAGATCGACCAGGCAGGGCCGCGCAGCGTGGCCATCGTCTCGCTGGTCAGCGGCCTGGTCGGCGTGATCCTGGCCTACATGGGCGCGGTGCAGCTGCAGCGCTTTGGTGCGCAGACCTACATCGCCGACCTGGTGACGATTGGCGCGGTGCGCGAGGTTGCCGCGCTGATGACGGGCATCATCCTGTCGGGCCGCATTGGCGCGGCCTATGCGGCGCAACTGGCCAGCATGCAGGCCAATGAAGAGATCGACGCGCTCAAGGCCATGGGCGTGAACCCCATCGATCACCTGGTGCTGCCGCGGCTGCTGGCGCTGACGCTGGTGGCGCCGCTGCTGACGGCCTATGCCGCCATCGTCGCGGTGGCGGCCGGCTGGCTGATCGCGGTGGCCATCTTCGGCGTGGCCCCGGCCGAATACATCTACAAGTCCAGCCAGGTGCTGACGCTGACGCACGTCAACGTCGGCCTGGCCAAGGGCACGGTGTACTGCCTGCTGGTGGCGCTGGCCGGTTGCCGCCAGGGCCTGAACGCCGGCCGCAGCGCCGAGGCGGTCGGCGAGGCCGTCACCAAGTCCGTGGTCCAGGCCATCGTCTGGATCGTCGTCGCCGCATCGGCATTGACAGTGGCGCTGCAGCGCCTGGGCTGGTGAAGATGAACGACATGCTGTTGCGCGTCGAGGACCTGACCATGGCCTACGGCCGCAAGCTCATCCAGCGCGACCTGAACTTCGACGTGCGCCGCGGCGAGGTGCTGGTCATCGTCGGTGGCAGCGGTTGCGGCAAGAGCACGCTGCTGCGCCACATGATCGGCCTGCAGGTGCCCGCCAAGGGCCGCGTGCTGTACACCGGCCCGCAAGGGGACCAGGACATTGCCACCGTCAGCCCCGAGGCGCAGGCCCAGCTGCGGCAGCGCTTTGGCGTGATGTTCCAGGCCGGCGCGCTGTTCAGCTCGATGACGGTGGGCGAAAACGTGATGCTGCCGATGGAGCTGTTCCCGGGTGCCCACGACGCCGGCAGCGCCGAGCAGCGCCACCAGCGCGCCGAGGAGAAGCTCGCACTCGTCGGCCTGTCGGATCAGTTCGACGCCGAGCCGTCCTCGCTCAGCGGCGGGCAGCGCAAGCGCGCCGCCATCGCCCGCGCGATGGCGCTGGACCCGCCGCTGCTCTACCTGGACGAGCCTTCCGCCGGGCTGGACCCGATCACCTCGGACCAGCTCGACCAGCTGATCCGCCAGCTGCGCGACGAGCACCAGCGCAGCATCGTGATGGTCTCGCACGAACTGGCCAGCATCTTCGCGGTCGCCGACCGCGCGCTGTTCCTGGACGCGCAGGACAAGACCATGACCGCACTCGGACCGCCACGGGAGTTGCTGGAACACGGGCCCGAAAGAGTGCAGACGTTTTTGCGCAGAGGAAAAGCAGCATGAAAAGAGGGAACGCAACGCTGATCGGCGCGTTTGTCGTCGTCGGCATCGCGCTGGTGCTGGTCGGGATCATCCTGGCCGGCGGCGGCAAGCTGTTCGCACGCAAGGAGCATGTGGTGATGTATTTCACCGGCTCGATCTACGGCCTGCAGGTTGGCGCGCCGGTGGTTTTCCGCGGCGTGCGGCTGGGCAGCGTGACCTCCATCGGCCTGGTCTACGACCAGCCGCATGGCGACTTCCTGATCCCCGTGAAGGCCGACCTGGAGCCCGAGGCGATCCGCGGCCTGGGCGACCAGAAGGACGACGACAAGCGGCCCCAGCCGGTGCTGCCAGGCCTGATCACCCGCGGGCTGACGGCCCAGCTGTCGATGCAAAGCCTGCTGACCGGCCAGCTCTACGTGGACCTGGACCTGCGGCCCGGCAAGCCGGCCAACCGCCGAGACAACAACGACGGGCTGGAGATCCCGACCAATGTCACGACCATCCAGAACCTGAAGAATCAGCTCGACGGCATGGACTTCCGTCGCCTGGTCGACGACGTCTCGGCGATTGCCGCGTCGGCCCGCGGCCTGGTCAGCGGCCCGCAGCTGAAGGAGGCGCTGGACAACATCGCCAAGATGACCGAGCACCTGCGCAAGATCACCGAGCAGGTCGACGGCCGCATCGGCCCGCTGGCCGACAACGCCAACGCCAC
>NZ_VIDT01000315.1 GCF_006519715.1 Ideonella azotifigens | reverse complement strand
GGCGGCGGGTGTCCAGCCCATGACCTCGGCATCGGCCGGCGCGTCCAGCAGGTAGCGCAGCCGCATGATGTAGAAGGCGCCGACGGGCGAGGCTTCGGGGTTGAACTCGCCGGCCGCGCCGCCGCCGGGATGCTGCCGCCCCAGCGCCAGGCATTCGGCCAGCACGCGCTTCGCGTCGGCATACCGACCTTGCTGCAGGTAACCGTAGTTGAGCCAGATCGGACCGTGGCCACAGGCGATGGGCATCACCCCCCGCATGCCGCTGCGGCGCGAGGCCACCGCGAGCGAGCGCTCATTCGCGGCCACCACCTCGTCCCACAGGCCCAGGGCCAGGTAGATGTGCGAGCTCATGTGCAGCGCGTGCGAGGACTCCGGCGCGATCTCGCCATAGGCGCGTGCCGCCTGCAGGCCTAGCGGCGCGTGCGCCGCGTCGTCCACCGAGTGGATCAGGTAGTGCGTGATGCCAGGGTGCTGCGGGTACTGCCGGAACAGATCGTCCAGCAGCGCAAAGGACTTCATGTAGGTCGCCACGTCGCGTCCGGCATGTGCGGTGCCGAGCAGCGAAAGCGCGTAGAAAGCGGTGGCGTCGATGTCGTCGGGCCAGCGCTCGTGCAGGCGTTGCATGGCCAGGGCGTAGCGCTTGTCGCGCTCGAACTTGTCGCCCGTCTCGGCGTAGAGGATTTCTACAGCGTCCAGGTAGGCGCGCTCGCGCTCGGTCTGGCCCTTGGCCACGCGAGTCGCGCGGTCCGGCCCCAGCCTGGCCAGCACGGCGCGGGCGGCAGCAGCGTCCTGCTGCATCCACACCGGGTGGTTGTAGGTCATGGCCTCGCCCCAGTAGGCCATGGCGAAACCCGGGTCCACCACCTGCGCACGCCGGAAGGCGGCAGCGGCGGCCGGGTACTGGAAGTTGTGCAGCTGCGCGAGGCCGTAGGTGAAGTCGGCTTGCGCCGCGGGCGCGCCGGAGTTGGCGAACTTCACCACGCCCACGCTGGCCGGGCCAGTGCCAGGTTCTGCAGGCGCTGCAGGTGCTGGCACCACAGGCTCGTGCGCGACCGCTGCACTCACCTGCAGTGCCAGCACGGCAGCGGCCAAGACAGATCGGGTCTTCATGCACAGCCCCCCGGCGTGAGTTGCGCCGAGTGTAGGGTGGTGGGCGCGGGGCCCTGCCCCCTGTTCGTGGCCTCGCGATCCGGCAATGGCCGACATGATGTGGACGAAGGCTCGCTCGCCGTAAGTGTCAGCTTCCGGGGTAGCGCACGAAAACGACGGCCTTCAGGAGATGTGCGACTCCCCTGTCCCACTCTCCCACTGCACTAGGACCGCCAACCGCCAACGATTAGAAGGACGCCCATTCCTCATGGCCGGTGACTGCCATGGTCTTGCCGGGCGCCGGGCGGCTCGGCGCTTTGGGTGATTTGCTGCCTGCCTTGGCTGCTGGCGCAGCCTTCGATGCAACAGGCCTTGGGCCTGCACTGATCGTCGAGGCTGGCTGGGACGACAGACTGAAGACCGAGACCGAACTCACCAGCCGCTGCGCCTGCTGCCGCAGGCTTTCCGCGGCGGCTGCGCTTTCCTCGACAAGGGCGGCGTTCTGCTGGGTCACCTGGTCCATCTGCGAGATGGCCTGGCCCACCTGGGAGACGCCGGAGCTCTGCTCGCTGCTGGCAGCGCTGATCTCGGCGACGATGTCGCTCACACGCCGGATCGCGCCAACGATCTCTTCCATGGTTCGCCCGGCCTCATCCACCAGCGCGCTGCCATGCTCGACCTGCTCGACGCTGCTGTTGATCAGGCCCTTGATTTCCTTGGCGGCGGCAGCGCTGCGTTGGGCAAGGCTGCGAACCTCGCTGGCAACGACTGCAAAACCACGCCCTTGCTCGCCGGCCCGCGCAGCTTCGACGGCGGCATTCAGCGCCAGGATATTCGTCTGGAACGCAATCCCGTCGATGACGCCGATGATGTCGGCGATGCGCTTGCTGCTGTCATTGATGCCCTTCATGGTGCCGACGACGCGGGACACCACGTCCCCGCCTTTCATCGCCACCTCGCTGGCGCCAGTGGCAAGCTGGTTGGCATGCTTGGCGCTGTCGGCGTTGTTTCGCACCGTGGTGCCGAGCTGGTCCATGGTGGCCGCGGTCTGCTGCAGGGCGCTGGCCTGCTCTTCGGTGCGCTGGCTGAGGTCCGCATTGCCCATGGCAATCTCCGCCGAGCCCGTTGCGATGGACTCCGAGGCCCCCCGGACTTCGCCGACGATGCTGGAGAGGCTGGATTGCATGGCGCTGAGCGACGCCAGCACGCTGCCGGCGGGTGCGTCTTCTCCCCCCGGCAAAGAAGAGAGTTCGCCTTCGGCGACTCGCTGCGCCGCAGCGCCAAGTTGCGCCGGCTCGGCACCCAAGGCGCGAGTGAGGCTGCGCACGATCAGGTAACCCGCAAGCCCCGCTGCGCCGACGGCCAGCAGGCAGGCCAGGATCAACAGTTTCCTCTGGTCGGCATACGCTTGCGCCACCTCCGCGACCTGCCCCTCTTCCTGGCTCGCGGTGGATGATTGATAGGCATCGGAAGCCTTGATCAGGGCCGCGAGCTGCGGACGGCATTCGTCATTCATCTTCGCAATCGCCTCGTCGCGCTTGCCGTCCACCGCCAGCTTGACGATGGCCACCGCGATGGGTGAATAGGCCTGCTCGACCTGATCGATGCCCCCGATCAGCCGTCGCGCTTCCTCCGTCACGCCGGGCAACTGCGCCATCTCCTTGAGCTTGGTCAGGCGCGTCTGCACATCCTCATGGGCTTGCAAGGCAGCCGCCTTTTCTGCGGCCAGCTCCCCAGGCTTGCTGACGAGCACCAGATTGCGCACCGCGACGGCTCGGCGATCGACCGCGTTGCGGACGCTGGCGGCCACCAAGGCGCGCGCATTCACGCCGCGGATGAGGGTTGTGAAGCGGTCGTTTGCGTCGGCCAGGAACTTCAGCGAGAGCCCCGCAACCAGCACAACCAGCACTGCCAGGACTCCGAAGGCTGCGGTGAGCTTGGCACGGATGGTCATGTTCTCGAACTTCATGGATTTACCTCTGGGTCTTATTCAACGTGTCAGGCCGAGCTCAACCCTGCGCACCGAGACGGCTTGGATCTGTCTGCAATTGGCCATGTCGCGCTATCGGCACGAATGACAGTCTCCGTGAGCGAATTTATTCGCATCACATGAATATGCGGTGATTTTGCACACCGACTCTCAGGGCCACCAGCCAGGCGGTTGTGATCGAATGACTGCTGTTCTGAGCTTTTTCCGCTGATACATGCTGCCCAAGACCCTGGCCCTGGTCGACGATGATCGGGAGTACTCGGATGGCCTGACGCGCTACCTGCGCGAACAGGGCATCGTCGTCAGCACTTTCGCCGACAGCAACGACCTGCTCGCGCACGCCGATCCCTACATGTATGACTTCTACGTCACCGACCTGATGCTGCCAGGCGTAGACGGCACGGACTTGATCAAGATCATCCGGCAGCGCACCAACGCTGGCGTGCTGGTTGTTTCGGGCCGGCTCGCCGCGGACACCTTCAAGCAGGTCGTCACGGCCGGGGCTGACATGTACCTGTCCAAGCCGGTTCAGTTCGAGCAAATCGTGCTGGCCATCGAGGCCGTGTGCAGGCGATCGGTCGCGATGGATCCCGCGCAAAACGTGTGGCGCCTGGATCGCCGGGTCAGCCAGTTGATTGCGCCGGACGGCGCCCGCGTTGACCTGAGCGACGCGGACTGCATCCTGATCGAGTGCTTTGTCGAAGCACAGGGCAAGGTGGTGCCACGCGACACCCTGCTGCTGCAGCTGGGCCGAGCAGGCGACGCAGAAGGCTTCGGGAGCTTGAATGCCACCGTCTTCAGGCTGCGCCGCCGCATTGAGCGCGCCACCCCGGCGACCGTGCCGCTGCAAACCAAGTCCGGTGTCGGCTACGCCTTTCGCGCGCTGCTCAAGGCGATCTGAACATCCCGGGTCTGCCGGTTTGCGAAGGCCTGGGACGCGGGGCGCGCCGTGCGCTGGCGGCCTTCGTCTGCCTACGCGCCGTTTCCGGTCTGGTCGACGAGCAACCTCAGGGTCGTGCCTGCGTCTCCCGTGCTCAAGATTTCGACGCTGCCTCCATGCATCGACATCACCTGCCGGACGATGTAGAGCCCGAGCCCATGGCCGGCATTGGCATTGCGCCCGCGGGCGCCGCGGGCGAACAGCCCGGGCAGCTGTTCTGGATGAATCCCGGCGCCCGAGTCGCACACGTCAATCACCAGCGCCAGAGGTTCATCGGAGTCGGCAATGCGGATTTGCACCGGCGTGCCGGGGGGGCTGAACTTCAAGGCGTTGGAAACCACATTGCGCAGGGCCAGTCGCATGAGACTCATGTCCATGAGCGCCGTTCGCGTCGTGGTGTCCCGCTGAACAAGGATGCGGCTGCGCTCGGCCTCGTGCATGTCGGCGACGACAACCGCGATCAAGGTGTCGATGTCCGTGTCATCGCACTGGATGGGTTCGGGCCGCGCCAGCAGCGACGCGACGGCCAAGGTGTTGTCGATGCATGTGAGCACCTGCCCCAGCACGGCTTGCGCCCGCACCAGCTGGTCCGAGACGAAAAGGTCACCCATGACGCTGAGCGCGCCTTTCGCGCTCTGCAAGGCAGCAGAGGCGTTGTTCAATGGCTGCCTGACCTCGTGTGCGAGAACGTCCAGCATCTCGGTGCGCTCACGCAGCAGTGCGTCGAGTTCAGCGGCATGCGCTTCGACCTGCCCACGCAGTTGCTCTTCCCGACGCAAGGCCGCCTGGGTCTCCTTCAACTGGGTGACTTCGGTGACCTGCACGAGAAATCCCCGCACCTCGTCGCCGACAAGGTCGGGGATGTACTCCGCCAGGCTGTGGCGTTGGACGCCACCCGGCCCGGGCACGATCCGCTCGAACACCTGGCGCTCGCCCGCCAATGCTGCTTGTATGTGGGGCTCATTCATGGCGAACAGCTTCGGTCCCAGCAGGTCGCGTATGGACGTGCCGAGCAAGCGGTCCGGACTCACACCGAACCACCTCTCGTAGGCACGATTCGAGAACCGACAACGCAGGTCTCGATCCCAGTAAGCCAGCATCGACGGCACCCGGTCGACAAGCAGCCGCATGTGGTAGTTCGCATCTGCGGAGAAGTCGTCGCTCATGTCAACCTTTCGAATGGCCGGGGGCCTGTCCATCGTGATGCGCGCACCAGTCAACTCGCCTTGGCGTGAACATTCACCCCCCGGCACTTGTCGCCACACCCAAACGCTTGGCCAGTCGCGCCAGGTTCGCCCGGTCAAGTCCCAGAGCACGCGCAGCCGCTGCCGGCCTGCCGCCGTGCGAGGTCAGCGTGGTCTGGAGCAGGCGACGCTGGAACTCGTCGACCGCGTCTCGCCAATTGGCGACAGGGGAGATTTCGGTTCCTGGCCCGGTAGATGAAGCCTGCGCCGCCACTGGCTCGAATGCCGCGATGGGCAAATCCAGGTCTTCCGCTGCGACGCCCAGGATGCGCGGCCTGTTCGGCTGGCGACTGAGCGCGCGCAGTGCGGCTCGCGCGATCACGTGTTCGAGTTCGCGCACGTTGCCGGGCCAGCCATATGCGAGCAAGGCGGCCTGGGCGTCTGCCTCCAGGCGCAGCGAACCCAGGCCGAGGCGGCTGCGGTTTTCTTCGAGGCAGAAGCCGGCCAGCAGCAGCACGTCTCGTCCACGCTCGCGCAGTGGCGGCACCTGCAGCGGGAAGACGCTGAGGCGGTGGTAGAAGTCGGCACGCATGCGGCCGGCCTTGACTTCGTCGGCCAGCTTGCGGTTGCTGGCGGCGACGAGGCGCACGTCCACGCGGTGCGGCCGGTCCGAGCCCAGGCGCTGCAGCTCGCCGCTTTGCAGCACGCGCAGCAGCTTGGCCTGCACCAACAGCGGCAGCTCGGCCACTTCGTCGAGGAACAGCGTGCTGCCGTGCGCCAGTTCGAACTTGCCGCGCCTGTCGCCATGCGCGCCGGTGAAAGCGCCGCGCACGTGGCCGAAGAGTTCGCTTTCGACCAGCGTGTCCGGCAGTGCTGCGCAGTTCACGCTGACCATGGGCTGGGCCGCACGCGCCGAGCGCTCGTGCAGCGCCTGCGCCACCAGCTCCTTTCCAACGCCGGTTTCGCCGTGGATCAGCACCGGCAGTTCGCTGGCCGCAACGAGTTCGATCTCCTGCAGCAGCGCCTTGAACGGCT
>NZ_VIDT01000314.1 GCF_006519715.1 Ideonella azotifigens | reverse complement strand
GTGACCGGCACACCGTCCAGCGGACCCAGCGATGCGCCTGCGGCCCAGCGCGCTTCTGACGCCGTGGCCATGCGCAGCGCCTCGTCGGCGTCCAGCGCCCAGGTGGCGCACAGCTGCGGTTCCCAGGCCTCGATGTGGGCCAGCACTGCGCGCGTGACATCCACAGGGGAGAGGGTGCCGGTGTGGTACAGCGGCGTCAGTTCTGTCGCACTCAGGGCATGCAGGTCGGCCAATTCGAGACTCCTGTTGGCTTTTGGCGGTCATGTCCCCGATTTGGTGACTTGACCTTGATCAAGGGCCGACGCCGGGCGTTACACCATCTTACCCAGCACGGCCGCCACCGATGAGACCGATGAACCGTGACAAAGTCCCGCCGCGCCGGCTGACATCCCCCATGATCAAGGGGGACAGGGCAGGAAGCTGCCCACCGAGAATGATTCTTGGCGACGACGTGAGACAGGTGTCTCTGGGTGTATCGCGCTCTACTGCGCGGGCCGTTGCCTCAGAACCACTACCGAGGAACTGTTTTCATGATCAAAAAATTTGCCACTGCTGCCGTGCTCGCCGCTGCCATGGGCGCAGCCCAGGCTTATATACCCTCCGCCGTTTCCATCAACGGCACCTGCGACACCTTCGTGGACCTGACCACCGAAGGCACCCAAGGTGCCGCCGGTACCTGGGTCAACAGCTGCACCGGCTTCAGCATTCCTGCTGGCGGCGCACAAGTTCGCTCGGGCTCGCAGATCCGCATTGGCTACGTGCTCGGCACCACCGGCGCCACTGGCCTGGCCCTGTCGTCCGGCCACGAGGTGACCTGGTGGCTGCGCGACGATGGTTCCGCCGTCATGTACAACTACCAAGGCGTTGCCGTGTTCACCGGCACCTGGACCGCGACCAGCCCCAAGTAAGGCGTTCGCAAGCGGCGAGCGCCGCGACCGGGGTTTCATGCCCACAAAAACACCCGCCTTGGCGGGTGTTTTTCTTTCCGGGCAGTGATTTAACACACGACGTGAAAGTGATTTTTCCCTTCGCCTTTCTGGCCGTTTGCGAGATTGGGCTGTCCTCGTGAGAGGAGTCTTCCGCAGTAGTCACGGTGGGTGGCAAATGCCCCTAGGTCTAGGGGTTTAGGGAAAACACTTTGAAACACAAAGGGCTTTGCGTAACTCTATCGACCAACTGTCCCTTGGGCCGTTTTGCGCATTGGCGCGGGCAGTTGATCCAAACCTCAAACAGGAGAGTTGCGATATGTACAAGAAACTGGCCACAGCCGCTGTTCTTGCGGCTTGCATGGGCGTCGCCCACGCGGACCTGCCATCCGCGATTTCGCTCGGCGATGCCTACTGTGATTACCTCGAGAACCTGACGCCCGTCGCGGGCGGGGGCTATTCCGGTACCTGGTCCAACGTCAGTTGCACCGGCATTTCGGTGCAGATCGGTGGCGCGGCCACGCCGGCCTACAACGCGCAGGCCGTCGGTGCCGTGATGGGCTCCCAGGGCCTGGCCCTGAGCAGCATGGGCGGCCGGGAGGCGACCTACTGGATCACGGAGGACCAGAACTGGCGCCTGTACAACTACAAGGGCGTGCTGGTGGGCAAGGGCAAATGGACGCCACGCACCAGCCTGACCGTGGGCCAGAAGGCGGTGCTGGCCAACTGATGCGTTCGCGCTTCGCCTCATTCGCGTAGGGCGCGTGAAGCTGGCCGATGACCACAGGACCTGGTGTCCCGGCCTCGCCTGCATTCGCCTTCCCGACATTCCAGTTTCCTGAAGTTTGCCGCCTGCAACGAGGAGCCGTTTCGCTGACGGACCGCAGGCAGCCACAGGCAAAGGAGTTTGCACATGTTCAAGCAATGGTTGATGGCCTCGGCGCTCATCGCGAGCACCGGCATGGCCCATGCCTTCGTCAATTCCGCCATCAAGTTCGATGGCTATTGCGATGGTTTCAGTGACCTGACGACAGAGGGCAGTTCCGGGGCTGCCGGCACCTGGCAGAACCTGGATTGCGCGGGCAGCACCGCCACCAGCGGCGGCGCGCAGGTGCGTGACGCGGGCACCGGTGCCTGGGGTTACTCGATGAGCACCACGGGCGTTGCGGCGTTCACCGGCGGCTACGAGTTCACCTGGGTGATCCGGGGCGACCGCACCTGGTCGGTCTACACCACCACCGGCCAATACATCAACAGCGGCACCTGGTCACCCAAGGTGCGTGGCTGGGTGGCGCCAGTGGGGGCCCGGCCCTCTTGGCAACCTTGACGCAGCTTGGCTGCCAAGCCCCGCCAGGCGACTCATCGCCTGCCCAGACCCAACCCGCTTCGGCGGGTTTTTTCATGACCGCGCGAGCGGGGCGACGCGCCGACTCCCTCGATCTGGGGGCTGTCCGAAGTGGTTTGAACCGGTCATGCTTGTGCATCAATTTCATGAGCCGATGTGCCGTGGCTGTTTTTGTGCATATCAAGCGATTGCCCGAATTCACTGTTTCCAAACCATGGGAAGAAAGCCGCGCATGTACAAGCAAGCTTTGACGCTGATGACCTTGGCCGCAGGCATGGCCTCGGCCCTCGCCGCCGTGCCGTCAGCCGTCGTGTTGGATGGTTATTGTGACTATTTCACCGAATTGACCACCGAAGGCGACACGGGGGCGGCTGGGCACTGGATGAATGTCGATTGCCAGGGGGCCAATTACCTGCTGGGTGGCATGCAGGCGTCCAGCCTGAAAGGCAAGATCAGTTATGTGTTCGGCACCACGGGTTATGCCGCGACGCATTCCTCCCACCATGAGGTGACCTGGTGGATCCGCGATGACGAAACCTGGACGGTGTTCGATTGGCAAGGTGTGGTGCTGAATTCAGGCACCTGGAGCAAGATCGACATCTTGCCCTTGAAGGCCGGCGGCAGCCGGCCGGCCACACGCTGAGGCCCAAAGCAAAACACCCGCCGGAGCGGGTGTTTTTCAGGGCTGCGCTGGAAAGCGCAGGCTTGGCGTTCAGGCCAGGAAATGCGCGTCGCTTTCGTGGCGCGCGGCGGCGGCACGCAGGTCGGCAGCGAAGCCGGGGTCGGTGCGCTCCCACTGGCGGGCCAGTTCACGCACCTGCTCGGCTTCGGACAGGCGGCTGCTTTGCGCGGTGGGGCGGGCATTGCCCTTGAGCATGCGGCTCAGCAGGCGGCCTGCGGCGAGGAACAGGTCCGCGCCGAGCTTGGCACCGCGGGGAATGTTCAGCGCCGGGCCGTGGTTGAAGGTCTGGGAAGTGATGGCACTCATGATGTCGCTCCTGAAGGATGGCAACTGGCGAGAAATTCAGCGAGTGGCGTCCGCCAGACGGCGCCACTGTGTTGCCGCGTCAGGGGCGGCGGGATTCGAAGGGCACACCCATCATCTGCATGTGCTGCGCAGCGCGGCGGTTGCCGTAGGCCTCCATGACCTTCCAGACCAGGGACAGCTTCTGCTTCAGGCGCTGCAAGGCAACCTGACGCAGCGAAGCGGCACGGTAGGTGGCGCTGCTGGGGTAAGAGGTGGCGGTTTGCATGGCTGGAGACTTTCGTTGAAGCAGGCTTTGACGCTGCGATGGGATGAATACTAGGGTTTTCCCTCCGCATGGTCTACTGAATAGTGTGCAGCATAGGTATGCATGCTGCTTATATGACTGCCGTCCGTGAACTTTCGCACCCTGGACCTGAACCTGCTCCGCATCTTCGACACGGTGATGGCCGAGGGCAGCCTGACGCGCGCGGCCCAGGTGCTTGCGATGACGCAGCCCGCCGTCAGCCATGCGCTGAAGCGCCTGCACGATGCCGTGGGCGAATCGCTGTTCCAGCGCAGCGCGCGCGGCATGAAGCCCACGGCCAAGGCCGAGGCCTTGTGGCCGCAGGTGCGCGCCGCGCTGGCTGGCCTGCAGCAGGCGCTGGCGCCTGGCACTTACGACCCGACCGCCGAACCGGTGAACTTCCGCCTGGCGATGGTCGACGCGACCGCCGTGCTGCTGATGCCGCGCGTCATCAAGAGCATCGAAACCCAGCGTGCGCTGGCCAACCTACGCGTGCAGCCGCTGACCACGCGAGACCCGCGCCAGTTGCTGGAGCAGGGCGAGGCCGACCTTGCGGTGGGTTATTTCCCGGACGTGATCGCCGCACTGCGCTCGCAGGGCGATGACGCGACGCTGCGCCAGCTGCGCCTGTATGACACGCGCTACGTCTGCGTGATGCGCCAGGGCCACCCGCTGGCGCAGGGCGCGCTGACGCTGGACGACTTCTGCGCCGCCCATCACCTGCTGGTCAGCTTTTCAGGCCGGGCGCATGGCTTCGTGGACCAGGCCTTGTCCGGCCTGGGCCGGCGCCGCCGCATCGTGCTGACAGTGAACCAGTTCCACACCGCTGGCCAGGTGGTCACCAGCTCGGACCTGCTGACGGTGCTGCCGCGGCGCTTCCTCGCGGCAACCGGCTACGAACACGGCCTGGTCATCAAGGCCTTGCCGTTCCAGCTCGGCCGGGTGCATGTGGACATGCTGTGGCACATGCGCCGGGACGCGGACCCGGCACATGCCTGGCTGCGCGGGCTGATCGCGCAAGGGCCGCTGGCGGCCGATCCGGACGAGGCCGTCGTCCGGGTCGATGAATCGGCTGCTTGAACCGGCCTCAGTCCGCCAGCACCGCCGCCATCGCCTGCGCGGTGCGCTCGACGTTGTGGCTGTTCAGCCCGGCCACGCACATGCGGCCCGAACGCAGGATGTAGACGCCGAATTCCTCGCGCAGACGGTCCACTTGCTGTGGCGTGAGACCGGTGTAGCTGAACATGCCGCGCTGGGTCAGGAAGTAGCCGAAGTCGCGGCCCGGCACCTTCGCGCTGACGATGGCGTGCAACTGCTTGCGCATCGCCTGGATGCGCTCGCGCATGGCATCCAGCTCCAGCGCCCAGGCGCTGCGCAGCTCGGGCGAGCCCAGCAGCGTGGCGACGATCTGGCCGCCGTGCATCGGCGGGTTCGAGTAGTTGCGCCGCACCGTGAACTTCAGCTGGCCCAGCACCAGCGCCGCCTCGGCCTTGCTCGGGCAGACCACGCTCAGCGCGCCACAGCGCTCGCCGTACACGCTCATGCTCTTGGAGAAGGAGTTGGCAACGAAAAACGCCAGCCCGGCGCTCGCCAGTGCGCGCACCGCAAACGCGTCCTGGTCCATGCCGTCGCCAAAGCCCTGGTAGGCCAGGTCCAGGAAGGCCAGCAGCTCGCGCTCGCGCAGCACCGGGATCAGCGCTTCCCACTGCGCCGGTGTCAGGTCCACGCCGGTCGGGTTGTGGCAGCAGGCGTGCAGCAGCACCACGCTGCGTGCCGGCAGTTCGCGCAAAGCGGCCAGCATCGCGTCGAAGCGCAGGCCACCGGTGGCGGCGTCGTAATAGGGGTAGGTGTTGACGGTGAGGCCGGCGCCTTCGAACACCGCCTTGTGGTTGTCCCAGGTCGGGTCGCTGACCCAGATCGCGGCGTCCGGGAACCACTGCTTGATGAAGTCCGCACCGACCTTCAGGCCGCCGCTGGAGCCCACGCTCTGGATGGTGGCCACGCGGCCTTCGGCCAGTGCCGCGTGATCGGCGCCGAACAGCAGCTTCTGCACCTCGGTGCGGAACGCCGCCAGGCCTTCCATCGGCAGGTAGGGCTTGGGACCCGTCTGTTGCGCCACGCGCTGCTCGGCTTCGCGCACCGCCGCCATCACCGGGATGCGGCCTTCGTCATCGAAGTAGATGCCGATCGACAGGTTGATCTTGTCCGCCCGCGGGTCCTTCTGGAAGTCTTCGTTCAGCGAAAGAATGGGGTCGCCAGCGTAGGGCGGGATGTGCGCGAACATGCGGAGGAGTCCTGTCTGGGTGAGGGAAACAAGCGGATTGGCATTATCCCGCCGGGACCCTCCCCGTGTTCAGCCCCGCCATTCCAGCCACGCGCCATGCGGGTGCGAGCGCGCCAGCAGCCGGGTCTGCGGCACTTCGGGCCCCGGCTCGGTCAGCAGCCAGAAGGTCTGGTTGGCGGGCGACGTGCCGGGCTCACCCGGCACCGGCGTGGTCGCCAATGCCAATTCGGGTGCCAGCGGCTGGTTGTGTTGCGCGCCCTCTGCGCTCAACCACAACAGACCGCGCTGCTGCACCAGCCGCTGCACGCGTGTGACATGCGCCGCCAAATCGGCCGGCGCGAAATAGAACAGCACCCAGCTGTTGAACAGCACCGGCACCACGCCGGCCGGCAGTTCGTCCAGCCAGCGTTCCAGC
>NZ_VIDT01000313.1 GCF_006519715.1 Ideonella azotifigens | reverse complement strand
GCGAACTCGCCAGGCGCGCCGGCCTCACGGTGCGCACGCTGCACCATTACGACAGCATCGGCCTGCTGCGCCCGTCGGCCCGTGCCGAAAACGACTACCGGCTCTACAACCAGGACGACGTGGCGCGGCTGCATGCCATCCAGGCGCTGCAGGGCCTGGGGCTGACGTTGGAGGAAGTCGGCCGGCTGCTGGCGGAAGACGGCGCCCGGATGCCTCAGATCATCGAGCGCCAACTGCTGGCCCTGCAGCAGCAGATCCGCCAGGCACAGGCGCTGCAGCAGCGGCTGGAGCTGATGCAGCAGCGCTTCCACGAAGGGCAGGGGCCGGAGCTGGACGAGCTGCTGATCACGTTGCAGATGATGACGGTCTGCGACGCGCATTTCAGTCCGTCCGAAACGCGGCGCATCTTCGCCCGCTGGCCCAGCGTGGCGACCGACTGGTGGCAGCTGATCGCCGAAATCCAGGAGGTGATGGACCGCGGCGTTGACCCACTGGACCCGCAGGTGCAGCCGCTGGCCCAGCGCTGGATGACGCTGATGCGCGACTGGATGCAGGGCGATTTCGACATGATGGAGCGCTGGGGCCGGGCCTATCACAGCGACCCTGGCCTGCAACTCGGTGGCGGCCCATCGCTGGCCATGGTGCAGTTCATCGAGCCGGCGGTGCAGCTGCGGCTGTCGCTGATGCTGCGCTACCTCAGCGAAGACGACTTGCGCCAGCTGGGCCATGTGCCGCGCGAGGCCTGGGCCCAGCTGGCCAGCGACGCGCAGGGCCTGATGGACGCCAAGGCCGCGCCTGGCAGCGAGCCCGTGAGGGCACTGGCGCGCCGCTGGTTCGAGCTGTCGCACCAGGCAACCGGCGGCGATGCGAAGCTGCGCGACCGCTTGCGCCAGGCCTTCGAAGCCGAGCCGCTGCTGCAACTGGGTGGCCCGCTGACGCCCGAGCGGCGCGCCTTCCTGAACCAGGCAGTGCCCGACGGGGCTTGACCCTCACGCCACGTCAGGCCGGAAAGTCGCGGCCATGACAAGTCCAACACTCCCGCCTTCCGCCGCGCCCACGCCGCGACAAGCGCTGCTGCGCAACCACAACTTCCGCTGGATGCTCAGCGGCGGCCTGATCTCGATGCTGGGCGACCAGTTCACCCTGATCGGCTTGCCCTGGCTGGTGCTGCAGATGACGGCCGACACCCGTGTGCTGGGCATCGTGCTGGCCATGCTGGGCGTGCCGCGGGCGCTGTTCATCCTGATCGGCGGTGCCTTCGTGGACCGCCATTCGCCCAAGCAGGTGATGATGGTCACCAAGTACGTCAACACCGCGCTGCTGGGCACGCTGGCGGGCATGGTCTGGGCGGGCACGCTGAACCTGCCGTGCTTGTATGCCTTGTCGCTGGGCATCGGCCTGGCCACGGCTTTCAGCATCCCGGCCGGCACGTCCATGCTGCCGCAGGTCGTTCAGCGGGAGTGGCTGCAGCCGGCCAACAGCGTGATGCTGGGCCTGCGCCAGCTGACGATGTTCGCCGGCCCGCTGCTGGCCGGGCTGATGATTGCCGTGCTGGGCACCGGCCATGAGGCGGGCGCGCTGACGGATGCACGCGGTCTCGCGGCCGCGTTTGCGCTGGACGCCTTCAGCTTCGCCATCACCATCTGGACGCTGCGCAAGGTGCACATGCTGGGCGGCAAGCCGGCCATGCCGGCAGGGGCCTCGGTGCTGGGTGCGGTGGCCGACGGGCTGAAGTCCTTTTGGCGGGATGTGCAACTGCGCACCTGCTTGCTCTACTGGTCTGCGGTGGCCTTGCTGATCAGCGGGCCGGTGCAGATTGCATTGCCAGTGCTGGCCAAGGAACAAGCGCAACTGGGGGCCGCAGCGCTGGGCAGCATGATGGCCGCACATGGTGCCGGCACGCTGCTGGGCATGGGCCTGGCAGGCGCCAAGCCGCACTGGCGGCTGCGCAGCCTGGGGCTGACGCTGCTGGCGGTGGACGCGACGGTGGGCCTGCTGTTCATGCCTATGGGCAGCATCACTGCCACCTGGCAGGGCGCGGGGCTGCTGCTGCTGATCGGCGCGCTGGGCGGCTTCATGCAGGTGGCCGTGTTCACCTGGATCCAGCGCCGCGTGCCGCCGGCCATGCTGGGCCGGGCGATGAGCCTGTTCATGTTCATCTTCATGGGCCTGGCGCCAGTCTCGGCCGCGGCCACCGGTTGGCTGCTGCGCGCGGTGCCGCTGAATGCGCTGTTCCTTGGGGGCGGCGGGCTGCTGGTCGCTGTGGTCGGCGTGGCGCTGCTGGCCACGCCGATGCGCAACGTGAACGACGGGCCCGCGGCCGGTTGAGAGCACCCCCAGACCCGACGCCTCGCGCCAGGCCCCCCGAGGGGGTCAAGGAAACTTGGGGCGGCCCTGCGTTCCCTTGAGAGCCGGTGCAAAGTGCCGCGGGCTTGGCGATGCGGCGAAGTCCCTGGCGAGGAAAATGAGGGTAAACGCCTTACCATCGCGGTCTGATGTTGATGGAACGGCTGATCGATCCCCTGGACCTGCGCCACGCGCTGGGCCGTTTTGCCACGGGCGTGACCATCGTCACCTGCCGCGACGCCGCCGGCCGCGCGGTCGGGCTGACGGCGAATTCGTTCAATGCGCTGTCGCTGGATCCGCCGCTGGTGCTGTGGTCGCTGCGCAGTGGCAGCCCGAACCGGCCGATCTTCGAGCAGGCCTCGCACTTTGCGATCAATGTGCTGGGCCAGGGGCAGATGGAGCTTTCGCGCCGCTTTGCCACGCCGCACGCGGACCGGTTTGCCGAAGGCCCCTGGCACGACGGCCCCGGCGGCGTGCCGCTGCTGGAAGGCGCGCTGGCAAACTTTTCCTGCCAGCTGCACAGCGCACAGGAAGCCGGTGACCATGTGCTGTTCATTGGCAGGGTGCTGGCGCTGCAGCATCATGCCGGCGCGCCGCTGGTGTTCCAGTCGGGTCACTACCGGGCGGTGGGCGAGCCGCTGTAGCCAGGGCGTGATCCGGCGCTGGCCTTGATGCAGCGCAAGCCGTGAGTGCGGGCTTTGCCATCGAATGCTGGCAGACCCGCGGCGGGACTTGAAAACAGGGCGTCTTTGCCCCATGTCCGTACGCAATTGGAGGTCATTCCCATGCGTCTCGACAAACTCACCACTGCATTCCAACAGGCGCTCGCCGAGGCCCAAAGCCTGGCCGTGGCGCGCGACAACCCCTACATCGAGCCAGCCCACGTGCTGGCCGCCATGCTCGCCCAGCCAGACGGCCCCAAGGCCTTGCTGGACCGGGCCGGCGCCAACACCGCGGCGCTGCGCACCGCAATGGAAACGGCGATCAACGGCCTGCCCAGCGTGCAGGGCCGTGACCAGCAGGTCCAGGCCGGCCGCGAGCTGGTGCAACTGCTGCAACAGGCCGACAAGGAAGCCATGCAGCGCGGCGACCAGTTCATCGCCAATGAAATGTTCCTGCTGGCGCTGGCCGATGCGAAGAACGACATCGGCGGCATCGTGCGCGGCCACGGGCTGACGCGCAAGGCACTCGAAGCCGCGATCACCGCAGTGCGCGGCGGCCAGACGGTCGATTCGGCCGAAGCCGAGGGCCAGCGCGAGGCGCTGAAGAAGTACACGCTGGACCTCACCGAACGCGCCCGCCAGGGTAAGCTGGACCCGGTGATCGGCCGTGACGACGAGATCCGCCGCGCGATACAGGTGCTGCAGCGCCGCAGCAAGAACAACCCGGTGCTGATCGGCGAACCCGGCGTGGGCAAGACGGCCATCGTCGAAGGCCTGGCGCAGCGCATCGTCAACGGCGAAGTGCCCGAGACCCTGAAGAACAAGCGTGTGCTGGTGCTGGACATGGCCGGCTTGCTGGCCGGTGCCAAGTACCGCGGCGAGTTCGAGGAACGGCTGAAGGCGGTGCTGAAGGAAGTCTCGCAGGACGAAGGCCGCATCATCCTGTTCATCGACGAGCTGCACACCATGGTGGGCGCGGGCAAGGCCGAAGGCGCGATGGACGCCGGCAACATGCTCAAACCCGCGCTGGCGCGCGGTGAATTGCATTGCATCGGCGCCACCACGCTGGACGAATACCGCAAGTACGTCGAAAAGGACGCTGCGCTGGAGCGCCGCTTCCAGAAGGTGCTGGTGGGCGAACCGACCGTGGAGGCGACGATTGCCATCCTGCGCGGCCTACAGGAGAAGTACGAGGTGCACCATGGCGTGGAGATCACCGACCCGGCCATCGTCGCCGCGGCCGAGCTCAGCCACCGCTACATCACCGACCGTTTCCTGCCCGACAAGGCCATCGACCTGATCGACGAGGCCGCGGCCAAGATCAAGATCGAGATCGACTCCAAGCCCGAGGTCATGGACCGGCTGGACCGCCGCATGATCCAGCTGAAGATCGAGCGCGAGGCGATGAAGAAGGAGCACGACGAGGGCTCGCAGAAGCGTCTGGCGCTGATCGAGGAAGAGCTGCTGAAGCTGCAGCGCGAGTACAACGACCTCGAAGAGATCTGGACCGCGGAGAAGGCTGCTGCGCAAGGCTCGGCCCACCTGAAGGAAGAGATCGACCGCATCAAGTTCCAGATCGAGGAATTGAAGCGCAAGGGTGACTTCAACAAGGTGGCCGAGCTGCAGTACGGCAAGCTGCCGGAGCTGGAGAAGAAGCACAAGGAAGCGCAGGCCACAGAGACCGGCAAGGCGCAGGGTGCGAAGGACGGCAGCGGCCGGCCGCAGTTGCTGCGTACCATGGTCGGCGCCGAAGAGATCGCCGAGGTCGTGGCACGCGCCACCGGCATCCCGGTCGCCAAGCTGATGCAGGGCGAGCGCGACAAGCTGCTGCAGATGGAAACCAAGCTGCACGAGCGCGTGGTGGGCCAGGACGAGGCCATCGTCGCGGTGGCGGATGCCATCCGCCGTTCGCGTGCCGGCCTGTCCGACCCGAACCGGCCGCTGGGCAGCTTCCTGTTCCTGGGGCCCACCGGCGTGGGCAAGACCGAGCTGTGCAAGGCGCTGGCCGGCTTCCTGTTCGACAGCGAGGACCACATGGTGCGCATCGACATGAGCGAGTTCATGGAGAAGCACTCGGTGAGCCGGTTGATCGGCGCGCCGCCAGGCTATGTGGGCTACGAGGAAGGTGGCACGCTGACCGAGGCCGTGCGGCGCAAGCCTTACAGCGTGCTGCTGCTCGACGAAGTGGAGAAGGCCCACCCGGACGTGTTCAACGTGCTGCTGCAGGTGCTGGACGATGGCCGGCTGACCGACGGCCAGGGTCGCACCGTGGACTTCAAGAACACCGTCATCGTGATGACCAGCAACCTCGGCTCGCACATGATCATGCAGATGCAGGGTCAGGACCCGGAACTGATCCGCGAGGCGGTGTGGGGCGAGGTCAAGGCGCACTTCCGGCCGGAGTTCCTCAACCGCATCGACGAGACCGTGGTCTTCCATGCGCTGGACGAGAAGAACATCGCCGCCATTGCCAAGATCCAGCTGCAAGGCCTGGATGCACGGCTGGCCAAGATGGACATGAAGCTGGAAGTCTCGGAAGCGGCGCTGGCGGAGATTGCCAAGGTCGGCTTCGACCCCGTCTTTGGCGCCCGGCCGCTGAAGCGCGCGATCCAGCAGCGCATCGAGAACCCGGTCGCCAAGCTGATCCTGCAAGGCCGCTTCGGCCCGAAGGATGTGGTGCCGGTGGACGTGGAAGACGGCCAGTTCAACTTCGGCCGCGTGGTGCACTGAGCGCTCCGCGCTTGCGCTGAATCAGCCAGCGGCCCTGCTGCCGGCTGCGACAAGCGTGCGTCCCTAGAATGGGCGCACGCTTTTTTCATGGGCGAAGCCTGAAGCCCGCCCTTTGCTGCACACACCATGTCCCAAGCTTCTGCGGCCGCGGCCGGCATTTCGCCTTTTCCTGTCAACGGCGAGCTGCCGGTGGTCATCGTCGGGGCCGGCCTGGCCGGGCTCACGGTGGCACTGCACCTGGCCGAGCAAGGCCAGCCCGTTGTCGTGCTGGCCAAGCGTGACCTGGGCGAGGGCGCCACGGCCTGGGCCCAGGGCGGCATCGTCGGCGTGCTGGGTTCGGACGACAGCGTCGAGTCCCATGTGCGCGACACGCAGGACGCCGGCGCCGGCCTGGTCGCCGAAGACACCGCGCGTTTCATTGCCGAGCACAGCGCGCGCGCGGTGGGCTGGCTGGTGGAGCAGGGCGTGCCGTTTTCGCCGGACCCGGACGGCCCGCTGGGCCTGCAC
>NZ_VIDT01000312.1 GCF_006519715.1 Ideonella azotifigens | reverse complement strand
GCGAACACTCGCCGGCACCGAGGCCGAGCCGGCGCTGCCGGACCCGCGCCGCAGCCCGGCCATGCCGACGAATCCTTGATCGGAATCCCCGACAATCCTTCTCCTGCGGCCACCAGCCGCCTTGACAAGCCAGACGCCATGACCACCGCACGCACCCTGTACGACAAGTTGTGGGACGAACACGTCGTCCACACCGAAGAAGACGGCACTGCCACGCTCTACATCGACCGCCACCTGGTGCACGAAGTGACCAGCCCGCAGGCCTTCGAGGGGCTGGAGATCGCACGCAGGCCGGTGTGGCGGCTGTCGGCCAACCTGGCGGTGAGCGACCACAACGTGCCGACCACCGATCGCTCGCAAGGCATTGCCGACCCGATCTCCAGGCTGCAGGTCGACACGCTGGACGCCAATTGCGACCGCTACGGCATCACGCAGTTCAAGATGAGCGACAAGCGCCAGGGCATCGTGCACGTGATCGGTCCGGAGCAGGGCGCCACGCTGCCGGGCATGACGGTGGTCTGCGGCGACAGCCATACCAGCACGCATGGCGCATTTGGCGCGCTGGCGCACGGCATTGGCACCAGCGAGGTCGAGCATGTGCTGGCCACGCAGACGCTGCTGGCCAAGAAGGCGAAGAACATGCTGGTCAAGGTCGAGGGCCAGACGAGCAAGGGCGTGGGCGCGAAGGACATCGTGCTGGCCATCATCGGCAAGATCGGCACGGCCGGCGGCACCGGCTACACCATCGAGTTCGCTGGCGCTGCCATCCGTGCGCTGAGCATGGAAGGCCGCATGACGGTCTGCAACATGGCCATCGAGGCCGGTGCGCGTGCCGGCCTGGTGGCGGTCGACCAGACCACGATCGACTACGTGCAGGGCCGGCCGTTCAGCCCGAACAGCGTGGAGATGGAACATGCGGTGGCCCACTGGCGCACGCTGCACAGCGACCCGGGCGCACATTTCGACAAGGTGGTCGAGCTGGACGCCGCGCAGATCCGCCCGCAGGTCACCTGGGGCACATCGCCGGAGATGGTGCTGTCCATCGAGGACCGGGTGCCGGATCCGGACAAGGAAAAGGACAGCGTCAAGCGCGGCGCCATCGAACGTGCGCTGCAGTACATGGCGCTGGAGCCGAACAAGGCGATGTCGGACATCCGCATCGACAAGGTCTTCATTGGCTCGTGCACTAACAGCCGCATCGAGGACATGCGCGAGGCGGCGGCCGTGGTGCGCCGCGTGGGCGGGCGAATTGCGCCCAACGTCAAGCTGGCGCTGGTGGTGCCAGGCTCTGGCCTGGTGAAGGCGCAGGCCGAGGCCGAGGGGCTGGACGAGGTCTTCAAGGCCGCGGGCTTCGAATGGCGAGAGCCGGGCTGCAGCATGTGCCTGGCGATGAATGCCGACCGGCTGGAGCCGGGCGAGCGTTGCGCCTCGACCAGCAACCGCAATTTCGAAGGCCGCCAGGGCGCTGGCGGCCGCACCCACCTGGTCAGCCCGGCAATGGCCGCCGCAGCTGCGATGGCCGGACATTTCGTCGACGTGCGTCGTGTGGCTTGAATACGCTTGAGGAGCGGATGATGTTGAAGAAGTTGAGCGTGACCCTGGCTTCCCTGCTGCTGCTGGCGCTGGTCGGTTGCAACACCGTCGAAGGCATGGGCAAGGACATTTCCAAGGCTGGTGACGCCATTGAAGGCGCCGCCAAGAAGTCCAAGTAACCCGGGTTCAGTGATGCAAGCCTTCACCCTTCACAAGGGCCTCGTGGCCCCGATGGACCGGGAAAACGTCGACACCGACGCGATCATCCCCAAGCAGTTCCTGAAGTCCATCAAGCGCACCGGCTTCGGCCCGAACCTGTTCGACGAATGGCGTTACCTGGATCATGGCGAGCCGGGCCAGGACCCGGGCACACGCCGCGCCAACCCGGACTTCGTGCTGAACCAGCCGCGCTACACCGGCGCCTCGGTGCTGCTGGCGCGCCAGAACTTCGGCTGCGGCTCCAGCCGCGAGCACGCGCCCTGGGCGCTGGAGCAGTACGGTTTTCGTGCGCTGATCGCCCCCAGCTTTGCCGACATCTTCTTCAACAACTGCTTCAAGAACGGCGTGTTGCCCATCGTGCTGCCGGAGTCGGCGGTGAACCAGTTGTTCGACGAGGTCAAGGCCTTCCCTGGCTACCAGCTGACGGTGGACCTGCCGCGCCAGGTGGTGATCAAGCCGGACGGGGCCGAGATCCCGTTCGACGTGCAACCCTTCCGCAAGTATTGCCTCGTCAACGGCTTCGACGACATCGGCCTGACGCTGCGCCACTCCGACAAGATCAAGGCCTTCGAGGCCGAGCGCCTGGCCCGCATGCCCTGGCTGGCCCAGCGCGTGCGCTGATTCAGATTCCTCTTTGAACATGACCATGAAGATTGCAATCCTGCCGGGTGACGGCATTGGCACCGAAATCGTTGCCGAGGCCGTCAAGGTCTTGAAGGTGCTGGACCTGTCTTTCGAGATGGAAGAGGCCAAGGTCGGTGGTGCCGCCTATGAAGCGCACGGCCACCCGCTGCCGGAATCCACGCTGAAGCTGGCCCAGGCGGCTGACGCGGTGCTGTTCGGCGCCGTGGGCGACTGGAAATACGACACGCTGGACCGGCCGCTGCGCCCGGAGCAGGCCATCCTGGGCCTGCGCAAGCACCTGGGCCTGTTTGCCAACTTCCGTCCTGCCATCTGCTATGAGCAACTGGTTGGCGCGTCCAGCCTGAAGCCGGAACTGATCGCCGGCCTGGACATCCTGATCATCCGCGAGCTGACCGGCGACATCTACTTTGGCCAGCCGCGCGGCCGCCGCACCGCGGTGGACGGGCACTTTCCGGGCGCTGAGGAAGCCTTCGACACGATGCGCTATTCGCGCCCGGAAATCGAGCGCATTGCCCACGTTGCTTTCCAGGCCGCCCGCAAGCGTGCAGGCGGCAAGGGCGGCAAGGTCACGTCGGTCGACAAGGCCAACGTGCTGGAAACCTTCCAGTTCTGGAAGGACGTGGTCACTGCCGTGCACGCGGAGTACCCGGACGTGGCGCTGGACCACATGTACGTGGACAACGCGGCGATGCAACTGGTCAAGGCGCCGAAGAACTTCGACGTGATCGTCACCGGCAACATGTTCGGCGACATCCTGTCGGACGAAGCTTCGATGCTCACCGGCTCGATCGGCATGCTGCCTTCGGCTTCGCTGAATGCGAAGAACCAGGGCCTGTACGAGCCCAGCCACGGCAGCGCGCCCGACATCGCAGGCAAGGGCGTGGCCAACCCTTTGGCTACAATATTGTCTGCCGCCATGATGCTCCGTTTCTCCCTCCAACAGCCCGAAGCCGCCGACCGCATCGAGTCCGCGGTGAAATCGGTGCTGGCCTCGGGCTACCGCACGCCCGACATCTGGAGCGAGGGCACCCAGAAGGTGGGCGCGCGCGAGATGGGTGATGCCGTGGTCACGGCACTCACCTCCACCAAAACCGGCAAAACCATTAAGAGCTGATCAGCTCCGGTTCGTCTCGCCCCTGCAACCCAGATCCCGGCGACACGAGCCGGGGAGGTCTGGATTTCTGCACTCTCACTAGGCAAGGCAAAGGCGAACTGACATGGCACAAGCACTCGTAGGACTGGTCGGCTGGCGCGGCATGGTCGGCTCGGTCCTGATGGACCGCATGCAGGCCGAAGGCGACTTCGACCTGATCGAACCGCTGTTCTTCTCCACTTCCAACGCCGGCGGCGCCGCCCCGGCGATGGCGAAGAACGAAACCAGGCTGCAGGACGCGTTCGACATCGAGGCGCTCAAGCGCTGCGCGATCATCATCACCGCGCAAGGCGGCGACTACACCACCGAAGTCTTCCCCAAGCTGCGTGCCGCAGGCTGGAACGGCCACTGGATCGACGCCGCCTCCACGTTGCGCATGAAGGACGACGCCGTCATCGTGCTGGACCCGGTCAACATGCCGGTGATCAAGAACGCGCTGAGCGATGGCGGCAAGAACTGGATCGGGGGCAACTGCACCGTCAGCTGCATGCTGATGGGCGTGGGCGCACTCTACAAGGCCGGCCTGGTCGAGTGGATGAGCACCCAGACCTATCAGGCGGCCTCCGGCGGCGGCGCGCAGCACATGCGTGAACTGCTGACGCAGTACGGCACGCTGAACGCTGAAGTGAAGGCGCTGCTGGACAATCCGAAGAGCGCGATCCTGGAGATCGACCGCAAGGTCATCGCCAAGCAGCGCAGCCTGACCGAGGCCGAAACCGCCAACTTCGGCGTGCCGCTGGGTGGTTCGCTGATCCCCTGGATCGACAAGGACCTTGGCAATGGCATGTCCAAGGAAGAGTGGAAGGGCATGGCCGAAACCAACAAGATCCTCGGCCAGGGCGAGGGCTTCGGCTCGCCTGCCGTGCCGGTGGACGGCTTCTGCGTGCGCGTCGGTGCGATGCGCTGCCACAGCCAGGCACTGACCTTCAAGCTGAAGAGAGACGTGCCATTGGCCGACATTGAGGCCATGATCGCGGCCGACAACGACTGGGTGAAGTTCGTGCCCAACACCCGCGAAGCGACCATTCATGACCTGACGCCGGTGGCTGTCACCGGCACGATGACGATTCCTGTCGGCCGTGTGCGCAAGTTGGCAATGGGCCCCGAATATCTGGGCGCTTTCACAATTGGTGACCAATTGCTCTGGGGTGCGGCCGAGCCTCTGCGGCGCATGCTGCGCATCCTGCTGGGGGCCTGAGGCCTGCCTGGGCAGGGTGCCCAGGTCAGCCTCGCATGCCACAACAGGGCTTCGAACGTGACTTGTTACACGCTCCGGCGCGCGCAAACCTGCTCCCGTTGCCACTTGGCAACAGGCAAGTGCAGCGGTTTGCGCTATTCAGCGCATTCGCGGCAACGTCAGGATTTGGATGAGCTTGGCAAGCTATATGCTTGATACAGTGCCGCTTTCCTGCCAGAAGTTCCCCACTTGTTTGGGGATATCCTGCAGGGAGTTTTGTCGTTGGCGTGCAGCCTGAGTTGCCCAGGCTCGCGGATTGCGTTTTCGGAGACGCTTTGAAGAACCCCTCATTCCTGGCCCGTGGCCCTCTGCTCAGTGCTGTTGCGGCGGCGGCGCTGCTGGCTTGTCATCCGATCGCGTCTGCGTTCAGCTTGGGCCGGATGACGGTTCAAAGCGCGCTGGGCGAATCGCTGCGGGCCGAAATCGAGATCACCGGCCTGACGGCCGACGAAGCCGCCTCGCTGCGCAGCAGCGTCGCTTCAGGTGATGCCTTCCGCGCAGCCGGTGTCGACTACAACGCGGTGCTGATCGGCGCCCAGGCCACGCTGCAACGGCGTTCGGACGGTCGCCCGATCATCCGCCTGGTTGGCGAGCGGGCGGTGTCCGAGCCCTTTGTCGACGTCATCCTCGACTTCTCGTGGAATGGCGGCCGGCTGCAGCGTTCGTACACGCTGTTGATCGACCCACCGACCACACGCAGCAGCGCCGGCACCCAGTCCGCGCCTGTGAATGCCGCGCCGGCGATCTCGGCCGCACCGATTGCGCCCACGCCGGCTCCCGCACCGGTGGCCCCGCCGCCCATTGCCACCGCGCCCTACACCCCGCCGCGCCCGGCGCCCGCACAGGCCCCGACAACTGCGCCGCGTCCGGTGGCCAGCCAGCCTGCCACGCCTTCCTCTGCCTCAGGCGACAGCGTGAAGGTGCGCAGCGGCGACACCTTGTCGTCCATCGCCAATGCCAATGCGCGCCAAGGCGTGTCGCTGGACCAGATGCTGGTCGGCCTGTACCGCGGCAATCCGCAGGCCTTCCTTGGCAACAACATGAACCGGCTGAAGGCCGGCGTGGTGCTGAATGTGCCTGACGCGCAGAGCGCCGGCAGCATTGGTGCCGACGAAGCGCACCAGGTCATCCAGGCCCACAGCGCCGACTTCTCGGCCTTCCGCCAGCGCCTCGCCGAAGGCGCGCCTGCGGTCAAGACGACTGAATCGGCCCGCCAGGCCAGTGGCAAGGTCGAGGCCGCGGTGCAGGACCGCAAGCCTGGCGGCCCCGCCACCGCGCCCGACCAGCTGAAGCTCTCGCGCGGCAAGACCGGCGAGACCGAAAGCAAGATTTCTAAGGAAAGTGAGCGCAAGGCCGCCGACACCCGCGTGGCCGAGCTGTCGCGCAATGTCGAGGAGCTGAAGAAGCTTTCCGGTGGCAACAAGGCTGCCACTGCGCCTGCGGCGGCCAGTGCGCCGCAGCTG
>NZ_VIDT01000311.1 GCF_006519715.1 Ideonella azotifigens | reverse complement strand
CGTGTGGATGCTCATCATCGGCGCGCGCATGCGCACGCCGGCCACCTCGGTGTCGAAGGCCCGCTCGAACTCGCCGGCGAAGTGGCTCACATCGGTGGACGTGCCGCCCATGTCGAAGCCGATGACCTTCTCGTGGCCCGCGGCCAGCGCGGTGCGCACCATGCCGACGATGCCACCGGCCGGCCCGGAGAGGATCGCGTCCTTGCCCTGGAAGCGGTGCGCCTCGGTGAGGCCACCGGAGCTTTGCATGAAGAACAGCCGCACACCCGGCATCTGCCCTGCAACCTGCTCCACGTAGCGGCGCAGGATGGGGCTGAGGTAGGCGTCGACCACGGTCGTGTCGCCGCGCGGCACCAGCTTCATCAGCGGGCTGACTTCGTGCGAAGCCGAGACCTGTGTGAAGCCGATCTCGCGCGCCAGCGCTTGCGCGGCCTGCTCGTGGGCCGGGGAACGGTAGCCGTGCAGGAAGACGATGGCGCAGGCGCGCAGGCCGCTGTCGAAGGCGGCCTGCAGTTTCGGGCGCAGTGCGGCGAGGTCCAGCGGTTGCAGCAGTTGCCCTTGCGCGTCCACCCGCTCGTCCGCCTCGACGACCTGCTCGTACAACAGTTCGGGCAGCTGGATGTGGCGGTCGAACAGCTTGGGCCGGGCCTGGCTGGCAATGCGCAGCGCGTCGCGGAAGCCGCGTGTGGTGACCAGCAGCGTGCGGTCGCCCTTGCGCTCCAGCAGCGCATTGGTGGCCACCGTCGTGCCCATCTTCACGCATTCGACACGCTCTGGCGTGATCAGCTCACCGGCTTGCAGCCCCAGCAGGCGGCGGATGCCTTCGACCGCGGCGTCCCGGTATTGCTCGGGATTCTCGGACAGCAGCTTGAGCGTGTGCAGCGTGCCATCCGGCGCACGGCCAACCAGATCGGTGAAGGTGCCGCCGCGATCGATCCAGAACTGCCAGCGGTCGGAGGAGGTCAAGTTTTCGGTCATGTCTTGTTCGGGACCGCCTGCGCGGCCCGCCAGGGAATGCGATGGGGCGCTGGCAGTCAGGCAGCCAGCCGGTTGGCACGCGGCGCGTCAGCGGACCCGTCCTTCGGCGCTTCGCTGCCGGCAGAAAGCTCGCGTCCTCGGGTCTCGGGCAGCACCAGCGCGGCGAGGATCACCAGCGCGTAGCAGCCCGCTGCCATCCAGCCCAGGATCTGGCCCAGCGGCATGCTGCTGCTGAGCTGGCCGATCAGGGCCGGGCAGATGGCGCCGATGGCGCGGCCCACGTTGTAGGTGAAGCCCTGGCCGGAGCCGCGCACGTCGCTGGGGAACAGCTCGGACAGGAAGGCGCCCATGCCGGAAAAGATGCCTGAGAGGAAGAAGCCCAGCGGGAAGCCCAGCACCAGCATCAGCCCGTCGGTGATGGGGATCTGGGTGTAGCTCAGCACCAGCACGGCACCCATGGCGGCGAACAGCATGAAGCAGCGGCGGCGGCCGATGGCGTCGCTCAGCCAGGCGCTGGTGAGGTAGCCGGCAAACGAGCCGCCGATCAGCACCAGCAGGTAGGTGCTGGTGCCCAGCACCGAGAGATGGCGCTCGGTCTTCAGGAAGGTCGGCAGCCAGGTGGTGACCGAGTAGTAGGCGCCCTGCATGCCCGTGGCCAGCAGGCTGGCCAGCACGGTGGTGCGCAGCAGCGAGGGATGGAAGATGCGCAGGAAATTGGCGCGGTCACCGGTGCTGCGGCGGCGTGCCTGCTCGGCGCGGTAGACGGCCGGTTCGTCCAGGTTGCGGCGGATGTAGAGGATCAGCAGCGCGGGAATGATGCCGATCCAGAACAGCAGCTTCCAGGCCGTCTCCGGCGGCAGCACCGAATACAGGCCCCAGAAGGCCAGCGCCGAGGCGGCCCAGCCCACCGCCCAGCTGCTTTGCACCAGCCCTGCCGCCTTGCCGCGGTGCCGGGCCGAGATGGTTTCGGCGATCAGCACCGAACCTACGGCCCATTCGCCGCCCATGCCGAAGCCCTGCATGGCGCGGGTGAAGAAGAGCTGGCCGAAGGAGCTGGTGAAGCCGCTGAGGAAGGTGAAGCTGGCGAACCACAGCACCGTCCACTGCAGCACGCGCACACGGCCGTAGCGGTCCGCCAGCACGCCTGCCGCCCAGCCGCCCACGGCGGAGGTGAGCAGCGCGCCGGTGGCGATGTAGCCGGCCTCGGCCTTCGTCATGCCCCAGGCCGCGAGCAGCGTGGGGATGAGGAAGGTGTAGATCATGTAATCGAAGCCGTCAACGCCGTAACCGGCGAAGGTGGCAACGAGGGTGCGCCGCTCGGCGGCGCTGGTGTGCTTGAGCCACATGGTTGGGGTCCTGCCTGTATGTGGAGATGCGTGGGTGGGGCGGGATTGCGGCGCGTGACATCCCGCCGCGGCCCTGGCCAGACCGCCGCGAGGGGACAACACCTGCCACTTCGGGCACGGCCGGCAGCCCAGGGGTGCCGGCAAGAGAAAAGAGAGACCTGAATTTGGCCTACTGCGGCCTAACTGCGGCCGAGCTGTTGGTTGAGCCTGTCGGTCACCAGCATGTGGCCGGGCGCATGGGTGATGCAGAACGCGGGCTTGGCTGCGGCGATGGCCGCCTGCGGCGTGACGCCGCAGGCCCAGAAGACCGGCAGCTCGTCGCTGCGGATCTCGACCGCATCGCCGTAGTCTGGTTTCATGATGTCGCGGATGCCGATCAGGGCCGGGTCGCCCAGGTGCACCGGCGCGCCGTGCACTTCGGGCGTGCGGGTGGTGATCTGCACCGCGCGGATCGCATCGGCGGCTTTCAGTGGCCGCATCGTGACCACCATCGGCCCATGGAAGACGCCGGCGGCACGCGTCGGGATGTTGGTGCGGTACATGGCCACGTTGCGGCCCTCGTCCACATGGCGCAGGCGCATGCCGTCGGCCAGCAGCGCGTGCTCGAACGAGAACGAACAGCCCAGCGCGAAGGTCACCAGGTCCTTGCGCCACAGGCCGTGCAGGTCGGAGGGCTCGGCCACCAGTTCGCCATGCCGCCACACGCGGTAGCGCGGCACATCGGCGCGCAGGTCCAGGTCCTCGGCCAGATCCGGCAGCGTCCACTCGCCAGGTTCGGACACGCCCAGCAGCGGGCAGGGCTTGGGGTTGCGCTGGCAGTAGCGCAGGAAGTCGCCGGCCAGCTCGGTCGGCAGGATGGCGAGGTTGACCTGCACGTACTCGGCGGCCAGTCCGCTGGTGTGGCCCAGGAAGCCGCCGCTGCGGGCAGCCAGGCGCACGTCGCGCCCGGTGGAAGCCGCGGACAGGCCGAGGTCGGCCGGGGTCATGACTGAGAAGGAAGCGGCGGTGCTCGCGTTCATGGGGCAACTCCTGGTGCTTGCTGGCGGCAGGCCTCAAAAGACCTGGGAATGCGGCGCATTGTGAAAGTGTGGTGACCGGGCTTCCAACGAGAAATTTCCCGTTGGCCTCATCGAATTTTTGAATGATGGATCCTGGTGCAAACCCCGTTGCCAGCGGGCACCGTCACGGTGAACGGAAAGCGCGATCAGGCTGCGGGCTCGACTGGCACTGTTGGGTTGCCTTGCGACAGGTAGGCCTGCGCCGAGTCCAGCACCGACTCGGTCAGCGAAGACGTTGGGTCCTCGCGGTAGCTGGCGTGGATGGGCAACGGCGCCAGCGTGGCGTCGGCCAACAGGCAGCGCAGCGGTGCACGGCGTGCCAGTTGCAGCGCCGCGCTCTCCGGCAAGGTGGCAATGCCGAAGCCGCCTTCGACCAGTTGCACCATGGCCGAGATCGACGAGATCGCGTGCACCCGCGGCAGCGGCGCGCCGTGGCGCTGGAACAGCTCCAGCAGCGCCTGGTGCGGCTGAGAGCCACGCTGGAAGGTCAGCAGCTCGATGCAGGACAGGTCCAGCAGGCTGTAGCGCGGCTTGGTGTGCTGCTCGGCATGGCCCACAAAGACCATGGGCATGGGCGGCAGCGGGCGGGTGCGCACCGAGGCGTCGGTCGCCGGGATGGCGGCAAACACCAGGTCCTGCGCGCCGCGGCGCACCTGGTCGACCAGCACCGGCGAGGTTTCCACCGTCAGCTCCAGTGCAAAGTCCGGGTGGGTGCGGCGCATCTGCTGCAGCCAGCCGGTCAGCCAACTGTGCACCACCGATTCGATCGCCCCGATGCGCAGCGCCACCGGCCGGCTGGCATGGTTGCCCATCTCCTCCTTGAGTTGGCGCTGCACGTCCAGCAGGCGGATGGCCAGCACGTGGAAGCGCTGGCCGGCAATCGTCAGGCGGAACTGCTTGTCGCGCCGGTCCACCAGCACCACGCCCAGTTCCTCTTCCAGCGCCGAGATGCGCGAGGACAGCGCCGATTGCGTGATGTGCAGCTTCTCGGCCGCACGCGTCACGCTCTTCAGCGACACCGCCCAATGGAAGGCCTCCACGAAACGCAAGTTCATGGGAAGCCGATTATGGGCGGCTGTCACACAACGCATTCACCGCCTTAATTTCTGTATTGACAGAAATACAAGAAGAAACCTAGCATGCAGCCATGGAACTCACCGACACCGCCCGCCGCTTCATCGTGCACTGGGGCGAGATGGGCAGCAACTGGGGCGTGAACCGCAGCGTTTCGCAGATCCACGCCCTGCTCTACTTCCATGGCCGGCCGCTGCACGCCGAGGAGATCTCCGAGACGCTGAGCATTGCGCGCTCCAACGTCAGCACCAGCCTGAAGGAACTGCTGAACTGGAACCTCGTGCGAACCACCCACGTGCTGGGCGACCGGCGCGACTATTTCGAGACCTCACTCGACGTGTGGGAGCTGTTCCGCACCATCGTGCGCGAGCGCAAGGAACGCGAGTTCGACCCGACCGTGCGCCTGCTGAAGGAGCTGCAGGCCCAGCCCGGCTTCGAGCAGGAACCGGCCGATGCGCAGGACCGCGTGCGCGAAACGCTGCGTTTCATGGAGACGCTGGGGCTGTGGTCAGACGAGATGCTGCGGCTCTCGCCCACCACGCTGGAGAAGGTGCTGAAGCTCGGCGCCAGTGTGCAGCGCTTCGTGCGTGGGGACAGCTGAACGGGTTGTCGCAACAAGGCGATGGGCAGTCCCCTTTTTTTTGAGCCTAAATTTCTGTTTCTACTGAAATTTCAAACGGAGAAGATGATGAGAGTGCACCCCCTGCACCATGACGCTGGTGCCTATCCGCTGACGCTCTACTACGAGTCGGCCTGCCCGCTGTGCAACGGCGAGATGCGCAACCTGATGCTGCGCAACCGCGACGGGCTGCTGCGCTTTGTCGACGTCAGCGCGCCGGGCTTCGTGCCGCCTGCAGGCGGGCCAACCCTGGCCGACATGCTGACGCTGATGCGCGGCCAGCGAGCCGACGGCACGTGGCTGACCGGCGTGGCCGTGTTCCGCCTGGCCTATGTAGCGGCCGGCCTGCCCCGGGTGTCGCAACTGCTGAACCAGCCGCTGCTGGGCCGGCTGGCCGAGCGGGCCTATCCGTGGATTGCCAGGCACCGCCGCGCACTGCCGCACTGGATCAGCCACGCGCTGTTCGAAACCACGCTGTGCAGGGCGGCGGAACGCGCCGCGAACGACACCTCGCGCTGCCACGCAGGGCATTGCGACATTCACACCCACACGGAGCGCTGAGCCATGCGAGTGCTGCTTTGTGGCGCCACCGGTTTCATCGGCCGGCACATCGCCCGCGCGCTGCGGGATCACGGCCATCAGGTGCTGGCTGCGAGCCGAAGCGGTCAGGCAGCGGTCGGCCAGGAGCCCCTGGCCGTGAACTTCATGGCGATGACCCAGCCAAGCGACTGGCTGCCACTGCTGACCGGTGTGGACGCTGTGATCAACGCCGTGGGCGTGCTGCGCGACAGCCGCCGGCAGCCCATGCAGTTGCTGCACACGCAGGCACCGCAGGCGCTGTTTCAGGCCTGCGCAGATGCTGGCGTGCGGCGGGTGCTGCAGGTCTCCGCGCTGGGCATTGAAGGCCAGGACTCGTCCTATGCCCTCACCAAGGCCGAGGCGGACAACACGCTGCTGGCGCTGACCGAGCGCGGTGAGCTGGACGGCGTGGTGCTGCGGCCCAGCGTGGTGTTCGGCCGCGGCGGTGCAGGCAGCGAGTTGTTCGTCAAGATGTCCCGACTGCGCTGGCTGGCACTGCCGCCCGAAGGCCGGCGCACCTTGATTCAGCCGGTGGCCGTCCCGGACATGGCCAATGCCTGCGCGCAGTTGCTTGGGCCGGCCTCGGCAACCCGCGGCTTGCTGGTCTGCACGGGACCGCAGGCGCTCAGCCTCGAAGCCTTGCTGGCCTCGCT
>NZ_VIDT01000310.1 GCF_006519715.1 Ideonella azotifigens | reverse complement strand
ACAGGAACAGCACCTGGCCAGCGTTCGGGCAGGCCTGGGCATAGAGGTTGCGGCTGCTGGCGGCCAGGGTTTCGCGCAGGTGGCCGTCGTGGCCGTCCAGCAGCTCGATGCTGTCGGCGAACTTGTAGACCGAGGCGGCCACCGCGTTGGGCTCGCCCGGCAGCGTGGCCAGGTGGATGGCGGTCTGGGCGCGCGAGAACAGCGTAGGCTCGCCGCCTTGTGGCGAGATGCGCCAGGTCGCCTGGGTGCCGTCGCGGGCAGAGTTGAAGGTGATGCCGCGGTCGTCTGCCAGCCAGGCCATGCCGCCCAGCGGCGCGTCGTCATGGGTCAGGCGGGTGGCTTCGCCCTGGGTCGCATCCGCCACGTCGACCAGGAAGACGTCGCCCACGGTGATGCTGCCGCGCATGAAGGCCAGCTGCTTGCCGCTGCGCGAGAAGACGGGTTGCACGTCGGTCTCGCCGCCGCTGGGGTGGGTCAGCTGGCGCTCCTGGCCGGTGGCGATCTCGTGCAGGAAGATCGCACCGCCGCCGGTGTCGTCCTGGCCGGTTGACTTCAGCGGCCGCGCCAGCGCGAGCCAGCGGCCGTCCGGCGACGCGTCCACAAAGCCGATGCGGAACTGGTAGAAGCAACTGGCCAGCTTCTCGGGCTGGCCTTCGGGCAAGGTTAGCGCGACGATCTCGCAGTCCTCGCCTTCGCGGGCCCTGGCGTAGGCCAGCCGGTCCGGGCCCAGCCACATGGGGCTGGCCAGGTGCATCTCGGCCGGCTCGCGCAGCTCGATCACCGGCGCCTCCGGCCGGTTGCGCTCGACGATGCGCAGCCGCACGTCGCCCTCGCCGCGCGACCAGACAAAGGCCAGGCGTTGGCCATCCGGGCTGACGGCCGGGTAGTTCTCCACCCCGTCCAGCAGCGTCATCGGTTGCGGCGGCGTGCGGTCCACCCCTGCCGTTGCCTTTTCGTTGCCTTGCTGCAGCCACCATGCGGCGCCTGCGGTGATGGCCAGTACCAGGACCAGCACCAGCGCGCCAGCCATGGCCGCGAGGCGACCGAACGGGGCCTTCTTGGCCGAGGTGACCGGCACGGCCTGCGCCTCGGGCATCGCGGGTGCCTCGCTGGTCGGCAGGGATGCAGCGGCGGGCGCAGGTTCCGCCACGGCCGGCAGCCGCAGCTGGTAGCCGGTCTTGGAAATCGTCTGGATCGCGCTGGCGGCTTCATCTGCGGGCTCGCCCTGGACGGCCTGCGTTTCGTCCAGTGCCCGGCGCAGTTGCCAGATGGCGTGCGTCAGCGCGCGCGAGCCGGTGTAGGTGTTGCCGTCCCAGACTTCGGTGATCAGCCGCTCGCGCAGCACCACGTCGCCGCCGGCCTCGGCCAGTCGCTGCAGCACCGCGGCCGTCTTGACCGAGAGTTGCTCCTCCGGTCGCTGGCCGTCGCCCAAGCGGCGGGTCGTGGCATCGAAAAGGAAACGGCCGATGCGCCAGCGGCGGTGGGGCAGCGCGGCAGCCGGATCGGCGGCGCCCGGCACGGCTGGGCGGGAGTCGAGTTGCACGTCAGGGCCTGTGGAGCAAAGGCAAGGCGGCGCGGCCGCAGGCTGTTGGCGTCACGCAAGTCATTGATTTGAAAGGATCAATTAAACATCGAGAAAAAACCGAGAAAAGCTCGGCAGGCGTTCCATTGTGGGGCGGCGAGGCACTCTGTGTAATCGGCGGCAGATCTCATCCCCGCTTTTCATCGGAGTCCTGCCCATGTTGTTGAACTCGCGTTTTTGGCGCCCGGCCTCCCGCCTTGCGTTGACGGCGACCGCCCTCGCTTCAGCGCTGCTCGTGCCCGCTGCACGTGCCGACGTGCTGGGCGTGTTGACCGACGCCGTCACCGGCCAGCCCTTCCCCGAAGGCCTGCCCTTTGCGCAGCTGCTGAGCTGCCTGAACACCGGCGACAAGCTTTGCAGCGGCTGGATCGCGGCGGTCAACCCTGACGCTTCGGGCGCTTTCCGCTTCGACGGCAGCACGCTGGCGCCCGGCAGCTACCAGGTCACCGGCTGGTCCGATGGCCATGAGCAGAAGCGCAGCAAGCCCTTCACCATCACCGGCACCGAGGACCACAGCGTGAACCTGGCCCTGGCGATGGTGCCTGTGACGGTGTCCGACATCCAGGGCTGCGAAACGCTGGAAGCGGGCGGTTACTGCACGGTGCATTACCGCTTGACCAGCCAGGCAAGCGAGCAGCTGCAGTTGCAGGTATGGGCCATGGTGGACGCCAGCAGCGCGATTCCGGCCGGCTGGTCCGAGTACGAATGGGGCAACGACAGCGCCAAGCCCATGGTGGTCACGCTGGGCGCCGGCAAGAGCAAGGCACTGAGCCAGCGCATCTACGTCGGCACCGGCATGCCCAGCGGTGCCTACAGCTCGTTGTCGCTGTTTGTCTCACCCAAAGGTAAGCCCCAGGAGACGCTGATCACCGAGATGCTGCCGACCGTGCTGTTCACGGCCACTGGCGGCGGCGGCAATGGCCTGCGCATCGAGACCGATCCACGCGCCAAAGCGCAGGCGATGGCGGCGATGAAGCAGGCTCGCCTGGTGCGCAAGGGCTGGGAAGGCAAGGCCCAGGTGCAGGCCGCGGCCAGCGGCAAGCTGACGATCTACGGCCAGGTGATCGGTGCTGACACCGGTGCCGCACTGCCGGTGGAAGACAAGCCGCAGGTCGAGCTGATGCGCTGCGAGATGCCCGACGACACCTATTGCCGCTGGCTGCAGAGCGACCCGGCAACGCTGGACGAGACCGGCAAGTTCACGGTGCACATGACCAACGCGCCGGCTGGCCGCTACCAGCTGCATGTGATTGCCGGCGCCCATTACGGGCAATCGGTGCAGCCGGTGTTCGACCTGCCGGGCGCCGAGGGCACCAAGCTGCTGAAGGTCACGCTGCCGCGCCTGGCGATCGACCTGGACGCGGTGGAACGCTGCACCGCAGCACCCGCCGACAACTGCCCCATGCGCTACACGCTGCGCAACACAACCAGCCAGGACATCAGCGCCGCGGTGTGGCTCTACACCTATGGGGTGCAGAGCAAGTCGCAGTCGGGCACGCCCATCTACGACATCGGCCAGAACGGCAAGGCCCATGGCCAGAAGATCCTGGTGACGGTACCCGCCGGCCAGACCTACGACCTGGCCAGCAAGCTGGACCTTTCGGACCTGGCGCCGGGCTCTACCGGCTGGATGCGCCTGTTCATTGGTGACCCCAACGACGCGGCCCAGGCCATCTCGTACACCCACATTGGCAACTACACCGTCAGCGCCGGCGCCGAAGGCCGCACGCTGACCGTCGTCCCACGTCCCGACGTGATCATCCACTGAGACCCAGAACCTGCATGAACGCTTCTTCCGCTCTTTCCGCTGCGGCCTTCGCCACCGCTGTGTTGTTCACCGGCGCGGCCTCCGCCGCCCAGCCCACCGGCCGCCTGAACGATACGGGCGCTTCGATGTGCCTGGACGCCGCTGGTGGCAGCACCTGCAGCAACCACCAGGATGCACTGGTCGGTCGCGATGTGACACATCCTGACCCCACCGACGGCCGGCTCGGTTTTTCGTTCCAGAAGCTGGACGCGCAGGGCGGCAAGCTGCCGGCCACGGCCGCCGACTGGGCTTGCGTGCACGACCGCGTGACCGGCCTGATGTGGGAAATGAAGACCGCCGATGGCAGCGTGCACGACGCCACACAGCAGTTCACCAACCTCGGCGACGGCAGCGCCACCGACAGCAGCGCGCTGGTCGCCCAGGCCAATGCCGAAGGCCTGTGCAGCCGGCACGACTGGCGCCTGCCCACGCGCAACGAGCTGATCAGCATCGTCGACTACAGCACCGTCTACCCCGGCCCCACGGTCGATGCCGACTGGTTCCCCAACAGCACCGCCTACAGCGTCTGGGCCTCGAACGAGCAGGTCGGCAACACGGCACGCAGCTGGTACGTGAACTTCATGGACGGCTACAGCGCCACGCTGGACAAGGGCTATGCCTTTGGCCAGGTCCGCCTGGTCAGCGGCACTGCGCCCGCCCCGTCGCCGCGCTTCCAGGTGCTGGACGGTGGCGCCGAGGTGCTGGACACGCTGACCGGCCTGACCTGGCAGCGCTGCTCGGTGGGCCAGACCTGGAGCGGCAAGACCTGCACCGGCCAGGCCGCGGCGATGGACTGGTCGACCGCACTGCAGACCGGCACCGACACCGCAAAAAGCAGCGGCAAGGCCTGGCGCGTGCCCAATGTGAAGGAACTGGCCAGCATTTCTTCCGACGACCGCGTCCAGCCGTCGGTCGACACGGCGACCTTCCCGCGCACGCTCAGCGAGCTGTTCTGGACGGCCACGCCGTACACCGCGTCCGGCCCGTTTGGCGCTTATGCCTGGACGGTCTACGAATACGACGGCTCGGCCACCTCGCAGCTGACCACCGAAGGCTCCCGGCTGCGCCTGGTGCGTAACAAGTAAGCCGGCGGGTTCATGGCTGTACGGTCCGCCGCGGGCGGGCCTTTCGCCCCGGCGCACCGCGTGCCCCGGGGCCTTGTCGCTGGTGGCGCCAAGCGCCATGCGTGAGCTAAAGTAACCGCGCGCTGCACGCATTCCCGGCTGCGTTTGCCGGAGCTCCCGGCCTCTGGCCGCATGCAACAAAACGGAACAGCTTGCGGGCATGGTTCACGTTTCTCCCGGCGCGCACCAGCCGCTCCCCGCAGGTCCACTTGCGTGAGAGAGCTGAGTATTCACTTTCACTGCCACTCGCAAGCACTTGTTTTTGAAGAGCCTTTTATTTCAGGCTTCTTCACATACACCCCTAAGTACCTGATTTCATTGATTTTTCCCCTTGGGTTTCGTTGACCCGTCCCCGAGTGGTGGGTTAAAGTGGGGTGAAATGCATTTTTGTGGGGTGATGTGTCCGAATTGGTGCTTCAGGGCGAGTCTGAGCTGACGCTGGACGGCAAAGGGCGGGTGACCGTGCCTGCCCGTTTCCGCGACACGCTCAATGCGCTCTGCGGGGGCCAGATGACGGTCACCAAGCACCCCACGCGCTGCCTGCTGCTGTTCCCGCGCCCGGCGTGGATCGATTTCCGCACCAAGCTGCTGGGCCTGCCGATGGACGTCGAGGCCTGGCGCCGCATCTACATCGGCAGCGCGATCGATGTCGACATCGATGGTGGCTCGCGCGTGCAGCTCTCGCCCGAGCTGCGCAAGTGGGCCGGGCTGGACAAGGAGCTGACGCTGGTCGGCATGGGCAGCCGGATGGAGATCTGGGACCGCGAGCGCTACACCGCGCTGGAAGAAGCGACCCTTGCTCAGCCCATGCCCGAGAGCATGCGGCACATGGTGATGTGAGATCTGATCGCCGCCATGAAAGATGTTCTTCAAACCAAGCTGAGCGGGCCGAGCGCCGGGCCGCTCCCAAGCCGGCCCGAATCCCCTTGGGGGATCGCCCGACGTATTCGTCGGTCGAGGGGCTGACATGACTCTTGCCCATACCACCGTGCTGCTTCAGGAGGCAGTCGATGCGCTGCTGCTGCAGCCGCATGAAGACGCGCCCGATCCGGCCGCCGGCACCTATGTCGACGGCACCTTCGGCCGCGGCGGCCATTCGCGAGCCTTGCTGGCCCGCCTGGGCCCGGCCGGCCGGCTGATCGCGTTCGACAAGGACCCGGAAGCCGTGGCCGCGGCCACCACCGGCGACAACGCCATCACCGACCCGCGTTTCGAGATTCATCACGCCAGTTTTGCCAGCATGGCCGAGGCGCTGGCCCAGCGTGCACCGGCCGGTGCCGACGGCGTGCTGATGGACCTGGGTGTCAGCTCGCCGCAGATCGACAACCCCGCCCGCGGCTTCAGCTTCCGCTTCGACGGCCCGCTGGACATGCGCATGGACACCACGCGCGGCGAAAGCGCGGCGGACTTCCTGGCGCGTGCCGACGAGCGCCAGATTGCACAGGTGATCCGCGACTATGGCGAAGAACGGTTTGCTGTCTCGATTGCAAAGGCGCTTGTGGCTCGCCGCGAGGGCGGAAAACCACCGCGAACCACTGCCGAGCTGTCCGAGCTCGTGGCTGGTGCGGTCAAGACCCGCGAAGCCGGCCAGAACCCCGCCACACGCACCTTTCAGGCTCTTCGGATTTTCGTCAACGCCGAGCTTGAAGAGCTTGAGCAAGGCCTGCGGGCTGCGCTGAGCCTGCTGAAGACGGACGGCCGGCTGGCAGTGATCAGCTTCCATTCGCTGGAAGACCGCATCGTCAAGACCTTCATCCAGCACGAGAGCCGGGTGGAGGTGGACCGGCGCGCGCCGTTTG
>NZ_VIDT01000031.1 GCF_006519715.1 Ideonella azotifigens | reverse complement strand
CGCGCACGAGGACTGCAGGCCGCACAGACCACGCTGGCACCGATGCTGGCGCGCTTCGACGAAGGCCACGACGCGCGCGACCTGCGCGAAGCGGCCACGCTGCTGGCGGCCCTAAAAAGAGGAATCTGAATCATCCCGCCACCGGTCGGCATTCACGCCGATTCACATCGGCCGAGCCTCTTCGCTTCACGGTGATTCACGTCGATTCACTCGCGCCGCGGCACAACCGGTTCCATCATCTGCTCACCCACTGCCTGGAGGCCGCCATGCTCGATCTGCTCACGATCAAAGTCCTTGTCCTGTACGACGACGCGCTGCTGTGCGCCGGCCTGCGGGCCACGCTGGGCGCGCAGCCTGACATGGTGCTGCTGTCGCCGCAGGCCGACCCAGGCCAGGCCGACGTGGTGATTGCCGACTACGCGCAAGGCCTGCGCTGCATCGCGCTCGGCAAGGCCGAACCCGCACGACGCTCGCTCGGCTCACTGGGCGCGCGGGTGCTGATCCTGACGCGCCGCGACAGCGAGCGCGAGATCCGCCATGCACTCGAAAGCGGTGTGCGCGGCTACCTGACGATTGGCTGCGGGCTCGACGAGCTGGTCGACGCGGTGCGCGCACTGCACTGCGGCATGCGCCGCATCGGCACGCTGGCCGCCCAACGCCTGGCCGACAGCGTGGCCGGTTCGCTGCTCACCAGCCGCGAGACCGATGTGCTGCGGCTGCTGGTGGCCGGCCACGGCAACAAGGCGATTGCCAAGCGGCTGGACATCGCGCTGGGCACCGTGAAGTCGCATTTGAAATCGGTGTTCCAGAAGCTGGACGCGAGCAACCGCACCGAGGTGGCATTGGCCGCGGACAAGCGCGGCCTGCTGATCGACCTGCCAGCACTGGACGAACCGGAAGTGGAGGCCGCGCCAGCGCGCTGGCGCATGCCGGCCGTCAGCCCGCAGGCAGAACCGGCGCGGGCACTGGCGTCGGCGAGCTGAGTCACCCTGCTGCCGCGGTGGCGGCCGGGCGGGCGCGGCTTCGGGCGATGGCCTGCATGGCATCCTCTGGCCCCTGACTTCCGCCGAGCATCCCCATGTCCCAACGCCCGCCCCTGCCCCCGTTCACCCGCGAGACCGCGGTCCAGAAGATCCGCCTGGCCGAAGACGCCTGGAACAGCCGCGACCCGGCGCGCATCGTGCTGGTCTACAGCGCCGACACGCGCTGGCGCAACCGGGTCGAATTCCCGGTCGGCCGCGACCAGGCGCAGGCGCTGCTGGAACGCAAGTGGGCGCGCGAGCTGGACTATCGGTTGATCAAGGAACTGTGGGCGTTTGAAGGCGACCGCATCGCGGTGCGTTTTGTCTACGAATGGCATGACGACGCCGGCCAATGGTTCCGCAGCCACGGCAACGAGAACTGGTTGTTCGACGGCGACGGCCTGATGACGCAGCGCCACGCCAGCATCAACGACCGGCCGATCGCCGAAGACCAGCGCCTGTTCCGCTGGCCGCTGGGCCGCCGGCCGGACGACCATCCAGGCCTGAGCGAGCTGGGGCTGTAAACCCGGCCTTTTTGTGGCAAACAGCCAGCTGGCAAGCCCTGGTGCAAAGCCCCGCCCGCTGCACCACATTGCAAGCCATCTGAACGCAGTTTTGGCGGGGTTGCGATGAGCGTGCCCGCAATCAGAGCCCGCTGGCGGCGCGGAACAGGCCTTCGGAGCAGGCCGAGCAGCGCGCCGGGTCCGTCTGGTCGCCGGTCATCAAGGACGGGTCGTACTTGTTGTAGAACACCACCGGGCCGTTCGCGGTCACGAACACTTCCGGATCGCTGCGCTCGTGCAGGTCGGTGTCGTCGCTGATCTTCCAGAGCTTGGTCTTGGCATTGGGCGACACGGCGGCAATGTAGATCGCGGTCGGGAAATCGTAGGCGTCGCTCTTGACGGCCAGCGACACGTAGGACTTGCCGTTATAGGTGAAGGGCTCGGGCGAGCGCACCACCGTGCCCGCGGGCATCGTCACGCTGTTGACAACGGCCCAGTTGCCATTGCCGTCGCCCTTGTAGAAGCGCAGTTCGTTTTCGTTGACCGTGGTCATCAGGACCAGCTTGTTGTTGTATTCCGGTGCGCGCCACATCCACGGCACGGTGCGCGCGTCCTTCTCGCCTTCGTCGAAGGTCAGCTGCACGGGCTCCTTGCTGTCATCCAGCGCCAGCTTGAAGACCTGCTTGGTGCCGCCTTTGACCTTCTGGGCATAGACCAGGCTCTTGTCGCCCTTGACGAAGCGCACCGACACCGGCTGCTTGGTCGCCGTCATGCCTTTGACCTTCTTCTCGGAAGACTCGTCGTACAGGTAGCGCCAAAGGTGCTGGCCCTTGGCATTGACGTAGCTGATCCGGGGCTGGGTGTCGCCTTCATCGTCGCTGGCGTAGGGCGCATTGCCTGCGCCCAGCAACTGGGGCGCGCTCCAGGTCGTGCCGTCCGCGCTGCCTTCGACCAGCGCCAACTGCGCGGTGTCGACCGACGGCGTGCCGACGAACTTGGTGTAGACCACGTGGTCGCCGGTGGCGGTGGAGATCCACTCCGGGCCGTTGGTCGTGATCAGCATCTCCTTGGGCGTGATCGCGTCTTCATCCAGCAGCTTGTAGGTCGGCTTCAGGATGTTGCCGGTGACCGGATCGACGGTGCCCAGCCACAACCGGCCCTGGCTGTCGCACCAGGTGAACATGTTGCGCGAGGGGCTGAACTCGCTGTCGATCAAGTCCTTGCGGGTGGAAGCTTGCGACTCGTTCGGCGCGAAGCCGGCCTTCACCTGGGCATGGCCCAGGGCCGGGCCCATCAGGCAGACACTGGCCAGCATTGCGAACAAGGTGGTGGATGGGGTGGCGGCCGCCGCGGGCCTGCGGGTCATTCGAATGGGGCTGTGACTCACGACTTCCTCGAAACAACATCGATTCCTGGGCGCCTGGCACAGCGCCCAACGCGCTGCGGCAGACCTGGCCAACCCGCGAAGCGCCGGCCATCGGAAGTGTTTTGAACACTTTGTCACAAGTATGGCCGAGGACGGCCGACGACCAGGGTCTACCCGTACCCCTGCAGACTAGGGATACAGCCCTGCCGCGTGCGGCATATCGCACAGACCGGGCAAGTTCATCGGGGTGGAGCGCTGCGTCCTACCGGCTTGCGCGCGGAAAAAAGGCGCCGAGCGGCGCCTCCTTTCCTGCCAGGCGCGGTGGTCAAAGACCTGTGCTGGCCCGGTAGAGCCCTTCGGAGCAGGCCGCGCAGTTCGGATGTTCGCCAGTGGTGTCCAGCGAGGGGTCGAACTTGTTGTAGAAGATCACCGGTCCGTTGGCGGTCGTGATGTAGACCTCCGGGTCGATGCGCTCGTGGTTGTCCGCGTCGTCGCTGACTTTCCACAACGGGGTTGGCGCGTCCGGTGCCACGGCCGCGATGTAGACCGCAGTGGGGTAGTCGTAACCGCTGCGCTTGACCGCCAGCACCACATAGGACTTGCCGTTGTAGGTGAACGGCTCGGGCGATGCCACGGTGTCGCCTTCGGCCAGCTTGATGCTGTTGATCTGCGTCCAGGCACTGCTGCCGTCGCCACCGTCCTGCTTGCGGTAGAAGCGCAGCTCGTTTTCGTTGACGGTCGTCAGCACCGTCAGCTTGTCGTTGAACTCCGGTGCGCGCCACATCCACGGCACGGTGCGCGCGTCCTTGGCGCCATCGTCCTTGGTGATCTGCACCAGCTTGTTGGTGTCCAGTTGCAGGAAGAACACCTGGTTGACGCTGTCAACGGCCTGCGAATACACCAGCCCGTTGTAGCCCTTGGAGAAGCGCACCGAGATCGGCTTGGGCGTCTTTTTCATGCCCTGCACCTTGACCTCGGACGCCGCGTCATGGAGGTAGCGCCAGTAGTGGTTGTTCTTGGCGTCCACATAACTGATGCGGGGGTTCGGATCGTCCGCATCGTCGCTGCCATAAGGCGCGTTGCGGCCGGCGTCCGGACCCAGCAAGGTGGGCGCGCCCCAGGTGCTGCCGTCCGCACTGCCCTCGACCAGCGCCAGCCGCGCCGTCGAGGCCTTCGGGTCGCCGACGAACTTGGTGTAGATCACCTGGTCGCCTGTGGCGGTGCTCACCCACTCCGGCCCGTTCGTGGTGATCTTCATGTCCTGCGGCGTGATCGCGTCCGCGTCCAGCATCTTGTAGGTTGGCTTCAGGATGTTGCCGTTGGCCGGGTCCACCGTGCCCACCCACAGCCGGCCGTCCTTGTCACACCAGGTGAACAGGTTGCGCGACTGGCTGAACTCGGAATCCAGCAAGTCCTTGCGCGGCGCCGCCAAGGTCTCGTTCGGCGCAAACCCCGGCTTCAGCTGGGCATGCACTGCGCCCGGAACCAGGCTGGCCAAGCCAGCCAGCAGCGACAACGACGCTGCGAATCGATGATGAGAGCTACGCACAAATTCCTCGGATGAACAACAACAGGTCTGCCACAGCAAGCGGCCCGTCTGTTCACACTGTATGACAGGCCTTGTCGCTGGCAAATGATGCCAACCCCGGGGAATCCGCCGGCGTGCCGGCGGACTCAAGGAATCTAACCTGCGAAGGCGCCGTCGTTCAGGGCCGGTTCACCGCCGTACAGGCCCTCTGCCGCCTTGATGGTGTCGACGCGGGCCATCGCCAGCGTTTCGGTCGAAACCATGTAGACCGACAGCGCGCGGTACCAGATCCTGGTGGCCTTGTCCCGGCCGATGCCGATCAGGCCGGCGGTGCGCGAGGTCACGCCGTGGGTCATCTCGTGGTCTGTCACGTCCAGGGCCACCAGCGGCTTGAACTGCGCCCCGCCGTCGCCGTACATCATGCAGAAGCACTGGTCGTCCCAGTAGGCGTTGTCGAGATCGGAGTGCACGCGTGAGTGGGCGCAGTTGCCATCGTCTGCGATGCCGTTTCGCCCCAGCAGGTTCTTGTAGAAGTCCCAGGTGACGTTCTGGCCATAGGCGGCATCGGTCTGGCGGTCGGCCATCGTGCCATCACCCCAGATGTTGTCGGTGGCGGTGAACAGCGACTCCTGATCGGCGCCAGCGTTCATGTCGACCACATAGTGGCCACCGCGGGTGTTGTCCTGCAGCGTGTACTTGGTGGCGGCCTTGTTGACCGTGTCGTGCAGCGGCACGGTACCGTAGTACAGCGACTTGCCCGTGCCCTTGTTGTCGGCACTGTGGGTGTCGTTCCAGCGACCCAGCAATCGGGCCTGATGCGCGTCGACCAGCACGTGCATGCGCGCCGGGCCGCCAACGCTGTCGCTCCCGCTCACCACCACCTCCCAGGCCAGTCTGGCCTGCCCGTCAGGCGCGTAGATCACCAGTTGTCGGGAAAGGACAGAGCTGTCTTTCACCTCCGATTTTTCAGCGCCAGCGCTTCGGCGGACGCACCGGGCAGCCTGGGTTCGACGGCGAGGTCCAGCCGACGCTGCGGTGCCTGCGAAACACCGTTGAACTCACCGCTTCGAACTGGCACCGTTGCCTCGGCAGCGTCAAAGACGCAGACCATGACTGTCACCGACACGGTGGCGACCACACAGCAAGAGGCAAGCCGGACCTGCTACCGAATCGGTGTGTGGTGGACAGGTGGTTCGACTTTTCGCATGCGAATTCCATGCGAATTGACAGTCCATGCGGGGCCACAAGGCGCGTTTCACACCTCCGGCGACCAAGCAAAGAAAAAGCCCTAGAGCGTTGATTCTCTAGGGCTTTTTTGCCTTTTTCGGTTCGCTGTGAACCGGTGTGAATGGTGGAGCCGGGGGGAATTGAACCCCCGTCCGTCAGCCATCGCCAGGAAGATCTACATGCTTAGCTGTCTGATTTGGATCTCGCCGACCGGATCGCGCAGCAGCACGCTATCCAGCCAACCAGCCACTTGATCTCGCATCCCGGCCCATGGCCAACCGGGACACCAGCCTATGTGATTAACCTCTCAGTCCTTGCCTTGCGGCTTGGACCCGGCCCATAGGCCAACCGTTGAGAGGCTCAACCGCAATTAAGCGGCGAGTGCGAACGTAGAGTCGTTTGCAGTTACTTTGTTTCCAGTGGTTTTACGAGCGAACTGGTGCTCGGCATGCCCTGTCCCAACTCAGTACCAACGTCGAAACCAGGTCGGCCCCAAGAGGCTTAGTTTAAGCCAGATCCAGCCAGTTCAAGAGCTGATCGGGGCTTTCGACGACAAGATCGGCACCCCAGTCCTCGATGCGCTCGCCCACGCCGAGGTAGCCCCAGCGAACGGCCACGGTGCGCATGCCGGCGGCCTGGCCGGCTTGGACGTCGCGCAGGTCGTCGCCCACGTAGACGCAGTCATGTGGTGCCACGCCCAGGCGGCGCGCAGCTTCCAGCAGTGGCGCCGGGTGGGGCTTGGCCTGAGGCATGGTGTCGCCGCAGACCAGCGTGCCGGCCCGCGTGTGCAAGGCCAGGCCCCGCACCACCGGCTCGGCAAAACGGGCCGCCTTGTTGGTGACGATGCCCCAGGGCAGGCTGGCGCCATCCAGCGCCGCCAGCAGCGGCTGCGCCTCGGCAAATATTGTGGTGTCTTGCAGCAGGGCCTCGGCATAGCGAGCCAGAAAGGCATCGCGCAAGGCCTCGAAGCGAGTGTCTACCGGTGTGATACCAAAGGCCACGCCGATCATGCCGCGGGCACCGCTGCCCACCATGGGCCGCAGCTGCGCGTAAGGCAGCGGCGGCAAGTCATGCTGGCCGCGCAGCCAGTTCGCGGCGTTGGCCAGGTCGGGCGCGCTGTCGATCAAGGTGCCATCAAGGTCGAACAGCACGGCCGTCGGCCGGTTTTGTGAACCCGGGTTCATGCCGGCTTGCGGCAAGCCATCAGATAGTTCACGTCGGTGCGCGCGGACAACCAGTAGCGCTGCGTGAAAGGGTTGTATTCCATGCCCTTGAACGCCGAGACCTCCAGGCCGGCTTCACGCGCGAAGGCCGAAAGCTCGCTGGGCTTGAGGAAGCGCGCGTATTCGTGCGTGCCCTTGGGCAGCAGTTTGAGCACGTGCTCGGCACCGACGATGGCAAACAGAAAAGACTTCAGGTTGCGGTTCAGGGTGGAGAAGAACACCCGGCCACCGGGCTTGACCAGCGTGGCACAGGCGCGCACCACGGACGCCGGATCGGGCACATGCTCCAGCATCTCCATGCAGGTCACGATGTCGAAGCTGGCCGGCCGCTCTTCGGCCAGGACCTCGACCGCGACCTCGCGATAGCTGAGGTTCTCGACGCCGGCTTCCAGCGCGTGCAACTGAGCCACTTTCAGCGGCTTGACCGACAGGTCGATGCCCAGCACCGTGGCTTGGCGGCGCGCCATCGATTCAGCCAGGATGCCACCGCCGCAGCCCACGTCCAGCACCTCGGCGGCAGGCAGCTTCGCCAGGCCGGCGATCCAGTCCAGCCGCAAGGGATTGATCTGGTGCAAAGGCCGGAATTCACCTTCAGCGTCCCACCAGCGGTGGGCCAGTTCGCCGAATTTGCTCAGTTCTTGGGGATCTGCATTCACCATGGCTCGAATGGTACGGCGAGAAATGAAAAAACCCCGCCGGGGCGGGGTTTCGATGTGATCGGAAAACCGATTACTTGGCGCGGGTACCAACCACTTCGATTTCCACGCGGCGATTCTTCGCGCGGCCTTCGGCGGTCTTGTTGTCGGCCACAGGTTGCTTCTCGCCCTTGCCTTCGGTGTACACGCGGTTCTTTTCGATGCCCTTGCTGACCAGGTATTCCTTGACAGCTTCCGAGCGGCGAACCGACAGCTTCTGGTTGTACGCGTCAGAACCAACGCTGTCGGTGTGGCCGACGGCGATGATGACTTCCAGGTTCATACCAGCGGTCTTGCTGACCAGGTCATCCAACTTCGCCTTGGCTTCGGGCTTCAGGACAGACTTGTCGAAGTCGAAGAAGGCGTCAGCAGCGTAGGTCACCTTCTCGCTCACGGGAGCGACAGGCACCGGCTTCGGCGGAACCGGCGGGGCCACAGGCGCCGGAGCGACGGCCGGAGGCGGAGCGACCGGCTTCACCTCAGGCTTCAGCGCGCCATCGCATTCAGGGGCCGCGGTAGCAGGCGTCCAGAAGTTGTCACGCCAGCACAGTTCGTTGGTGCCGTTCTTCCAAACGGTGCCATCGGAAGCGCGCCAGTTATCGACGGTCTGGGCAAAAGCGCTCGACATCGGCGCGGCAAGTGCGGCAGCTGCGAACAGCATCGCCACCTTGTTCAGTTTCTTCATGATTCTCCTCTCAAGGAAAGCCGCAGGTTGCCTGCGATACGTCCAAATCGGAAGCGAAATACCCAGCAAATGCTAGTTTTCCCTAGCATTCACCAGCGACAACTGATTGTGCCATAGGGCTTCCGCTGGCTCGTATTCTCTGGGCGCGGCCGACCAATCACGCCGAACTTGTTGTTCATGAGCCACAAGCCCGGCAGCTTAGAATGGACGCTTCGCCCGCGCGCACTGCGTCAAGGCTGGCCGCACCCTGTCGCTTCATGACCCAATTCGCCAAAGAAACCCTGCCCATCAGCCTCGAAGAGGAAATGCGGCGCTCCTACCTCGACTACGCGATGAGCGTGATCGTGGGGCGCGCATTGCCCGATGCGCGCGACGGCCTGAAGCCGGTGCACCGCCGCGTGCTGTTCGCGATGCACGAGCTGAACAATGACTGGAACCGGGCTTACAAGAAGTCCGCCCGCATCGTCGGCGACGTGATCGGTAAGTACCATCCGCACGGTGACACGGCTGTGTACGACACCATCGTGCGCATGGCGCAGGATTTTTCGCTGCGCCACATGCTGGTGGACGGCCAGGGCAACTTCGGCTCGGTCGACGGCGACAACGCTGCGGCCATGCGGTACACCGAAATCCGCCTGTCGAAGATCGCCCACGAGATGCTGGCCGACCTCGACAAGGAAACCGTCGATTTCGGCCCGAACTACGACGGCTCCGAGAGGGAACCGCTGGTGCTGCCGACCCGGCTGCCCAACCTGCTGGTCAATGGCGCGACCGGCATTGCCGTCGGCATGGCAACCAACATTCCGCCGCACAACCTCAACGAGGTGGTGGACGCCTGCCTGCACCTGCTGAAGGTGCCGGACGCGACGCTGGAACAGCTGATGGAGATCATTCCGGCGCCGGACTTCCCGACCGCCGGGATCATCTACGGCATCAACGGCGTGCGCGAAGGCTACCGAACCGGCCGCGGCCGGGTGGTGATGCGCGCCAAGGTGCATTTCGAGGACATCGACAAGGGCGCGCGCCAGTCCATCATCGTGGACGAGCTGCCGTACCAGGTCAACAAAAAGACGCTGCTGGAGCGCATTGCCGAGCTGGTGCACGAGAAGAAGATCGAAGGCATCAGCCACCTGCAGGACGAGTCGGACAAGTCCGGCATGCGGGTGGTGATCGAGCTCAAGCGCGGTGAAGTGCCCGAGGTGGTGCTGAACAACCTGTACAAGCAGACGCAGCTGCAGGACACCTTCGGCATCAACATGGTGGCCCTGATCGACGGCCAGCCCAAGCTCTGCAACCTGAAGCAGCTGCTGGACATCTTCCTGGAGCATCGCCGCGAAGTCGTCACGCGCCGCACGGTGTACGAGCTGCGCAAGGCGCGCGAGCGCGGCCATGTGCTCGAAGGCCTGGCGGTGGCACTGGCCAACATCGACGACTTCATCGAGATCATCAAGAACTCGCCGACGCCGCCGGTTGCCCGCACCGGACTGATGGCCAAGAGCTGGGACTCTTCGCTGGTGCGCGAGATGCTCACCCGTGCCGAGCAGGACGCGCCTGGCGGCCGCGAGTCCTTCCGCCCCGAAGGCCTGCCAGCGCACTTCGGCATGCAGCCGGACGGCCTGTACCGACTCTCGGAAGACCAGGCAGGCGAAATCCTGCAGATGCGCCTGCAGCGCCTGACCGGCCTGGAGCAAGACAAGATCATTGGCGAGTACAAGGAGGTCATGTCGGTGATTGCCGACCTGCTGGACATCCTCGCCAAGCCCGAGCGCGTGACCTTCATCATCGGTGAAGAGCTGACCGCCGTGCGCCAGGAATTCGGCCAGACCAAGATCGGCGCGCGCCGCTCGGTGGTCGAGCACAACGTGCAGGAACTCGGCACCGAGGACCTGATCACGCCGACCGACATGGTCGTGACGCTCAGCCACACCGGTTACTTCAAGAGCCAGCCGCTGGCCGAGTACCGCGCCCAGAAGCGCGGCGGCCGCGGCAAGCAGGCGACCGCGACCAAGGAAGACGACTGGGTCGACCAGCTCTTCATTGCCAACACGCACGACTGGATCCTGTGCTTCTCCGACCGCGGCCGCGTCTACTGGCTGAAGGTCTGGGAAGTGCCGCAGGGCGGGCGCGCCAGCCGCGGCAAGCCCATCGTCAACATGTTCCCGCTGCAGCCTGGCGAGAAGGTGACCGTGGTGCTGCCGCTGACCGGTGACAACCGCGCCTTCCCGGCCGACCATTTCATCTTCATGTGCACCGCACGCGGCACCGTGAAGAAGACGGCACTGGACGAATTCAGCAACCCACGCAAGGCCGGCATCATTGCCGTGGACCTGGACGAGGGCGACTACCTGATCGGCGCCGCGCTGACCGACGGCAAGCACGACGTGATGCTGTTCTCCGACGGCGGCAAGGCCGTGCGCTTCGACGAGGACGACGTGCGCCCGCTGGGCCGCCAGGCGCGCGGCGTGCGCGGCATGATGCTGGAAGACAACCAGACCGTGATCGCGATGCTCGTCGCAGAAGACGAGACGCAGAGCGTGCTGACCGCCACCCAGAACGGCTACGGCAAGCGCACCAGCATCGTCGAGTACACCCGCCACGGCCGTGGCACCAAGGGCATGATCGCCATCCAGCAAAGCGAGCGCAACGGCAAGGTCGTCGCTGCCACGCTGGTGCGCCCGAACGACGAGATCATGCTGATCACCGACAAGGGCGTGCTGGTGCGCACCCGGGTTTCGGAGATCCGCGAACTGGGCCGCGCCACGCAAGGCGTGACCCTGATTGCGCTGGACGACGGCTCCCAACTTTCCGGCCTGCAACGCATCGTCGAAAACGATGCGGCAGACGCCATCGAACCTGAAACCGACGCCGACACCGGCCCAGAGGACACCAACGGATGATGATGAACCATCGCACGCGGCTTGCCGCGCTCGTGCTGGCAGGCTTTGCCCTGACCGGCGCCGCCCAGGCCCAAAGCTCGCAAGCCAAGAAGGACCTGATCGCGCGCGTCATCCAGCTGCAGCAACCGTCGATCGAGCAGATCGGCCAGAACATCGCGGGCCAGACGGCCCAGCAGGTGCTGCAGGTTGCCGGCCAGGCGGTCAGCCAACTTCCAGCAGACAAGCAGGAAGCCGTCGGCAAGTCGGTGCAAGCCGACATCAAGCAGTTCTATGACGAACTGGCCCCGCTGCTGCGCGACCGGGCAACCAAGCTGGCGCCAACCGCAATGGGCTCGCTGCTGGACGAGAAGATGAGCGAGGACGAGCTCAAGCAGTTGGTCGCGTGGCTCGAATCACCGGCCGCAAAGAAGTTCAACGAAGTCGGCCCGCAGATGCTGAACAACCTGCAGGAGAAGCTGGTGGCTGACACCAAGCCGACGGTGGAGCCCAAGCTGCGCGCGCTGGAAGACTCGTTGCGCAAGAAGCTGGGCATCAACGGCGCGGCGGCACCCGCGCCTGCGGCATCTGGTGCGGCCAAGCCGGCTGCCAAGGCGCCAGTCAAGAAGTAAGTTGCACGCTCCGGCTGGCAGCGCCCCGCGGCTGCTGGCCCTCTCCGTTTCCCTGCCGACCCGCCCGCCATGACAGCGCGTACCCGCCCCTTCAACTTCTCGGCCGGCCCGGCCATGCTGCCTGAAGAGGTGCTGCGCGAAGCCGCAGCCGAGATGCTGGACTGGCATGGCTCCGGCATGGGCGTGATGGAGATGAGCCATCGCGGCAGGGAGTTCATCGAGATCTACGAGACGGCAGAGCGCAACCTGCGCGCGCTGCTGGCGGTACCACCCGAGTTCCGCATCCTGTTCATGCAGGGCGGCGGACTGGGTGAAAACGCCATCGTGCCGATGAACCTGTCGCGCGGCGGTCTGGTGGACGTTATCGTCACCGGCGCGTGGAGCAAGAAGTCGCTCGGAGAGGCCGGCCGCTACGCCAATGCCTGCGCGGCTGCCAGCAACGAAGCCAGCGGTTTCACCACCCTGCCGGCGCCGGCCAGCTGGGAACTGCGCGAAGGCGCGAGCTACCTGCACCTGTGCTCCAACGAGACCATCCACGGCGTCGAGTTCCAGACGCTGCCTGACCTCGCCGCGCTGGGGAGCAGCGCGCCGCTGGTGGTCGACTGCTCTTCGCACGTCCTGTCGCGCAGCATCGACTGGTCCCGCGTGGGCCTGGCCTTTGCCGGCGCGCAGAAGAACATCGGCCCTGCCGGGCTCACCATCGTCTTCGTTCGGGAAGACCTGCTGGGCCACGCGCTGCCGATCTGCCCAACCGCCTTCGACTACACCGTCGTCGCCGAACATGGCTCGATGTTCAACACGCCGCCGACCTACGGCATCTACATCGCCGGGCTGGTCTTCCAGCACGTGCTGCGCCAGGGCGGCGTGGCCGAAATGGAGCGGCGCGCGATCGAACGCTCGCAGCTGCTGTATCGCTACCTCGATGACAACGGCGGCTTCTACCGCAACCCGGTGGCGGCCGACGCACGTTCCCGCATGAACGTGCCGTTTTTCCTGGCCGATGCTTCGCACAACGAAGCCTTCCTGGCCGGCGCTCGCGAAGCAGGCCTGCTGCAGCTGAAAGGACACAAGTCCGTCGGCGGCATGCGGGCCTCCCTCTACAACGCCATGCCACTCGCCGGCGTGCAAACGCTGGTCGAGTACATGAAGGATTTTGTGCGCCGCCATGGCTGACCCGACCTCCGGCACTCCCGCCGCCAACCCTGCCGCCACCCCGGCCACGATCGCGCCGGAACTGCTGGCGCTGCGCGAGCAGATCGACTCGCTGGACCAGGACCTGCTGGCCCTGCTGAACCGCCGCGCCGGCCTGGCGCTGGCCGTTGGCGAGCTGAAAAAGAAGGAAGGCTCGGTGGTCTTCCGCCCCGAGCGCGAAGCCCAGGTCATCGACGGCCTGAAGGCCTCGAACCCGGGCCCGCTGAAGCTCGACAGCGTGGCGCCCATCTGGCGCGAGATCATGTCGGCCTGCCGTGCGCTGGAAACGCCCACCCGCGTGGCCTACCTGGGCCCGGCCGGCACCTTCAGCGAAGAGGCTGCGCTCGGCTATTTCGGCTCGTCCATCGTGCGCGTGCCCTGCACCAGCATCGACGACGTGTTCCGCACCACCGCGGCTGGCGCCGCCGACTTCGGCGTCGTGCCGGTCGAGAACTCGACCGAAGGCGTGGTCGCCCGTTCGCTGGACATCTTCCTGACCACGCCGCTGTTCATCATCGGCGAGACCAGCCTGTTCGTGCGCCACAACCTGCTGCGCAAGGAAAACTCGCTCGAAGGCATCGAGGTGGTGGCCGCGCATCCGCAGGCGCTGGCGCAGTGCCACGGCTGGCTCTCCAGCCACCTGCCCAACGTCGAACGCCAGCCCATGGCCAGCAATGCCGAGGCCGCGCGCCAGGCCGCCCTGAACCCCAAGCTGGCCGCCATCGCCAGCGTGCGCGCCGGCAGCGAATACGGCCTGCACCTGGTCTCGCCCGCGATCCAGGACGACACCCACAACCGCACCCGCTTCGCGATCGTCACCGACCCGCATCGCCACCCTGCCCCCAAGGCCTCGGGGCACGACTGCACCAGCCTGGTCGTCTCGGTGGTCAACCGCCCCGGCGCGATGTACGACATCCTGAAGCCACTGAAGGCGCACGATGTGTCGATGACGCGCTTCGAGTCTCGCCCAGCGCGCTCGGGCCAGTGGGAGTACTACTTCTACATCGACCTGCAAGGCCACCCGGACGAGCCGCATGTGCACACCGCCATGCAGGAACTCCGCCAGGCCTGCGCCTATTTCAAGGTGCTGGGCACCTACCCGCTGGACGTGCACTGAGCAACCCCCACACGATGTTCAAACAATTGGGATTGATCGGCTGCGGCCTGATGGGCGGCTCATTTGCGCTGGCCATGAAACAGGCCGGCCTGGTCGAGCGCGTGATCGGCTACAGCAAGTCACCCTCCACGACCGAACGCGCCAAGCAGCTCGGCGTGATCGACCAGTCGGCGGAAAGCGCGTTGCTGGCCGTCTCTGGTGCCGACATCGTGCTGATCGCCGTGCCAGTGGCCGCCACCGATGCCACCTTCCGCGCCATCCGCCACCTGGTCTCGCCGGACGTGCTGTTCATGGACGTGGGCAGCACCAAGCGCGACGTGGTGGACGCCGCGCGGCGCTCGCTGAAGGAGCGCGCGGTGGCCTTCGTGCCGGCGCACCCCGTCGCCGGCAAGGAACTCTCAGGCGTGCAGCATGCCGATGCGCAGCTGTACCGCGACCGGCAGGTCATCCTCACGCCGTTGCCGCAGACGCTGCCGACGCTGGTGGAAAAGGCCCGCGCCGTCTGGACCGGCATTGGTGCGCACGTGCGGCTGATGACGCCCGAGGCGCATGACGCCGCGTTTGCCGCGGTCAGCCACCTGCCACATTTGCTGGCCTTCGCGTATTTCACCGGCATCCTGCAGCAGCCAGAGAGCGAGGACTTCCTCGCACTGGCCGGCCCGGGCTTCCGCGACTTCACCCGCATCGCCGCCAGCGATCCCGCCGTCTGGCGCGACATCCTGATCGCCAACCGCGAGGAAGTGCTGCGCCAGTCCGAGTACTTCCGAGGCGCACTCGGCGTGTTGGAGCAGACCTTGCGCGACTGCCAGGGCGAGTCCCTTGAAGCGCTGGTGCAAGGCATTTCCGAAGCACGCGCCCAATGGCGCCTGGGCGCACCGCGCCGTTCCTGATTCCCGCATGTACTCGACCGCTTTCCTCGACCTGCCGCCACTGGTGAATGCCGCCGGCACGGTGCGCCTGCCCGGCTCCAAGAGCATTTCCAACCGCGTGCTGCTGCTGGCCGGCCTGGCCGAAGGCACGACCGACGTGCGCGACCTGCTGGATTCCGACGACACCCGCGTGATGCTGGCCGCGCTGGAAGCGCTGGGTTGCAGGCTGCAGCGCAACCGCGCCTCGCTGCTGGTCACCGGAATCGGCGGCCAACTGCGCACCCGCGAAGCCAAGCTGTTCCTCGGCAACGCCGGCACTGCGATGCGCCCGCTGACCGCCGCGCTGGCGGTGCTGGCCGCCACGCAAGGCGGTGCCTTTGAACTCTCGGGCGTGCCACGCATGCACGAGCGGCCCATCGGCGACCTGGTCGACGCACTGCGCCAGCTCGGCTGCCCGGTCGCCGACCTGGCTCAACCCGGCTTCCCGCCGCTGCGCGTGGGCGATGGCGCCACGCACATGCTGCAGACCGGCGCACCGATCCGCGTGCGCGGCGATGTCTCCAGCCAATTCCTGACCGCGCTGCTGCTCGCGCTGCCACTGGTCACGACCGACGGCCCCGTCACCATCGAAGTCGACGGCGAGCTGATCAGCAAGCCCTACATCGACATCACGCTGCGCCTGCTGGCGCGCTTTGGCATTGACGTGCAGCGCGATGGCTACCGGCGTTTCGTGCTGCCGCAGGGCTCGGCCTACCGCACGCCCGGCCGCATCCACGTCGAAGGCGATGCTTCGTCAGCCTCGTATTTCGTCGCACTGGGCGCCATCGCCGCGACAGACAAGCCGGTGCGCATCGAAGGCGTGGGCCTGGACTCGATCCAGGGCGACATCCGCTTCATCGACGCCGCGCAAGCCATGGGCGCGCAGGTCAAGGGCGGCGATGGCTGGCTGGAAGTCAAGCGTGGCGCCTGGCCGCTGAAAGGCATCACGCTGAACTGCAACCACATCCCCGACGCGGCGATGACGCTGGCGGTGATGGCGCTGTATGCCGACGGCCCGACCCGGCTGACCGACATCGCCAGCTGGCGCGTGAAGGAAACCGACCGCATCGCGGCCATGGCCACCGAGCTGCGCAAGCTGGGCGCCACGGTCGAGGAAGGCGCGGACTTCATCGAGGTGCAACCGCTGCCGGCCGGTGCCTGGCGCGCCGCCAGCATTCACACCTACGACGACCATCGCATGGCGATGTGCCTGTCGCTGGCCGCGCTGAATCCGCTCGCAGGCGCTGGACAACCGGTGCCTGTGCGCATCGAAGACCCGCGCTGCGTCGCCAAGACCTTCCCGGACTACTTCGAGGCCTTGTTCGACCTGGTGCAGCCACTGGCCGGCAGCGTGCCGGTGCTGACGGTTGACGGGCCGACCGCCTCCGGCAAGGGCACGCTGGCCAGCGAGCTCGCCGCCAAGCTGGGCTACCACCTGCTGGACTCCGGTGCGCTGTACCGCGCGACCGCGCTGGCCGCGCAGGACGCCGGCATCTCGCTGGAAGATGAAGCCTCGCTGGCAATGATGGCAGCCCAACTGGACCTGCGTTTCGACGGTCACCGCGTGCTGCTGGGCGGGCGCGACATCACAGACCCGCTGCGCCTGGAATCCACCGGCGGCATGGCCTCGCGGGTCTCGGTCCACCCCGCCGTGCGCCAGGCCTTGTTCCAGCTGCAGCTGAGCTTCCGCCGCCTGCCCGGGCTGGTGGCCGATGGGCGCGATATGGGCACCGTGGTTTTTCCCAGCGCCGAGCTGAAGGTTTTCCTGACGGCCAGCGTCGAGCAACGCGCCAGCCGCCGGCTCAAGCAATTGCTGGGAAAAGGCGTAGCTGCTACACTCGACGGTCTATTGGCCGACTTGCGGGCCCGTGACGAGCGCGACATGTTGCGCAGCGTTGCACCCTGCAAACCGGCCGAAGATGCGGTCTTGCTGGACAACTCCGCCTTGTCGATCGATGCATCGGTCGAACAGGTGTTGGGCTGGTGGCAGGCCCGCAGGCCGTTCTGAACCGCTGACTCAGCGACGGCCGGGCCCACCGCCCCTGCCTGCTGGCGCGCCCGCGCCACCCCGGGGACGGTGAACTCATCAACTCAACCCCGCGGCCTAGCAAACCGCCAAACCGGCCGCGTTCGCAGCCGGTACAGGAAATTCCAATGCCCAAGACTCAAGAAGTCTCCTTCGACGAAGGCTCTTTCGCAGCCCTGTTTGAAGAATCGCTGAAGAGCGCAGACATGCGCGTCGGCGAAGTCATCTCGGCTGAAGTCGTTCGCATCGAACACAGCCACGTGGTGGTCAACGCCGGCCTGAAGTCCGAAGCGTACGTGCCCATCGACGAATTCAAGAACGACCAGGGCGAAGTTGAAGTCCAGGTCGGCGACTTCGTCTCGGTGGCCATCGACGCCGTCGAAAACGGCTACGGCGACACCATCCTGTCGCGCGACAAGGCCAAGCGCCTGGCTTCCTGGCTGAGCCTGGAAACCGCGCTGGAGTCCGGCGACTTCGTCACCGGCACCGTCTCCGGCAAGGTCAAGGGCGGCCTGACCGTCCTGGTCAACGGCATCCGCGCCTTCCTGCCCGGTTCGCTGCTCGATACGCGCCCTGTCAAGGACATGTCTCCGTTCGAAGGCAAGACCATGGAGTTCAAGGTCATCAAGCTGGACCGCAAGCGCAACAACGTCGTGTTGTCGCGCCGCGCTGTGGTCGAAGCTTCGATGGGCGAAGAACGCGCCAAGCTGCTGGAAACCCTGCACGAAGGCGCCATCGTCAACGGCGTGGTCAAGAACATCACCGAATACGGTGCCTTCGTGGACCTGGGCGGCATCGATGGCCTGCTGCACATCACCGACATGGCCTGGCGCCGTGTCCGTCACCCGAGCGAAGTGGTGACGGTGGGTCAGGAACTGACCGCCAAGGTCCTGAAGTTCGACGCCGAGAAGAACCGCGTCTCGCTGGGCATCAAGCAGCTGGGCGATGACCCGTGGATGGGCGTGGCCCGCCGCTACCCGACGGGCACCCGCCTGTTCGGCAAGGTCACCAACATCGCCGACTACGGCGCGTTCGTCGAGATCGAACCGGGCATCGAAGGCCTGGTGCACGTCTCCGAAATGGACTGGACCAACAAGAACGTCGCCCCGTCCAAGGTCGTGACCCTGGGCGAAGAAGTCGAAGTCATGGTCCTGGAGATCGACGAAGACAAGCGTCGCATCTCGCTGGGCATGAAGCAGTGCAAGGCCAACCCGTGGGAAGAGTTCTCTTCCTCGGTTAAGCGCGGCGACAAGGTCAAGGGCCCCATCAAGTCGATCACCGACTTCGGCGTCTTCGTCGGCCTGGCGGCTGGCATCGACGGCCTGGTGCACCTGTCCGACCTGTCGTGGCACGAAACCGGCGAAACGGCTGTGCGCAACTACAAGAAGGGCCAGGAAGTCGAAGCCCTGGTGCTGGGCATCGACGTCGAGCGCGAGCGCATCTCGCTGGGCATCAAGCAGCTGGACGGCGACCCCTTCGCGACCTTCACTTCGGTCAATGACCGTGGCCAGGTGGTCGACGGCGTGGTCAAGACCGTGGACCCGCGCGGCGCTGAAGTTCAGCTGGCCGACGACGTCATGGGCTACCTGCGCGCTTCCGAAATCAGCCGTGACCGCGTCGAAGACGCACGCAACGTGCTGAAGGAAGGCGACCAGGTCTCGGTGATGATCGTCAACGTGGACCGCAAGACCCGCAACATCCAGCTGTCGATCAAGGCCAAGGACCAGGTCGACCAGCAGGAAGCCATGCAGCGTCTGTCGCAATCCAACGAGCGCGAAAACGCCGGCACCACCAGCCTGGGCGCCCTGCTGCGCGCCAAGCTGGACAACAGCTCGGGCAACTGATCCTGACTGCCGTGGCCCGCTTCCACGATTCGTTCGAGCAGCGGGCCGAGCGCCGGGCCGCTCCCAAGCCGGCCCGCGTCCCCTCGGGGGACCAGCCGGCGTACCCGCAGGCTGAGGGGCTCCAATGACCCGATCCGACCTTGTTGCCAAGCTGGCGGAGCGATTCGCGCAACTGACGCAGCGAGACACCGAGTTCGCGGTCAAGACCATGCTCGATGCGATGTCCGACGCCCTGGCGCGCGGCCACCGCATCGAGATCCGGGGCTTCGGCAGCTTCTCGATCAATCGCCGCCCGCCGCGGGTGGGGCGCAACCCCCGCTCCGGCGAGAAGGTGACGATTCCCGAGAAGCTGGTGCCACACTTCAAGCCTGGCAAGGCACTGCGCGAAGGCGTGGATGCCCAGTTGCCTGTCGAGGAAGACGTGGCAAGCGCCAGCGCCGGCAGTCAAGCCGCTTGAACGCCACTTCGGCGTCCGTTGCACAAGGGCCCTTCGGGGCCCTTTTTCATTGCGGCGCGCCCCGTAGAATCGGCCCCATCGCGGAGCACCGATGCACATCTTCGTCTGGCTCTTCCGGGCCTTCATCTTCTTCTCGCTGTTCGCCTTTGCGCTGAACAACCAGCAACCCGCTGCGGTGAACTGGTTCTTCGGCCATGCGTGGACCGCGCCCATGGTCATCATCGTGCTGTGCGCCTTTGCCGGCGGCACGGCCTTTGGCGTGCTGGCCATGGCACCCAGCTGGTGGCGCCAGCGTCGCCGTGTACGCCAGCAGCTGGCCACCGGTACGGCTCAGCAGCCTGGCACCACCTCCTCTTCGTCTCCCTCAGAGACCCCGGCGACGCCGCCCTTGCCCGACGTGGTTTGAACAACTAGCCGATGGACTTTGACCTGCAGTGGCTCCTGGTGGGCCTGCCCGTGGCGTTTGCTCTCGGCTGGCTGGGCTCCCGGCTGGACCTGCGCCAGGTGCGGCGCGAGCACCGTGAATCACCCAAGGCCTACTTCAAGGGCCTGAACCTGCTGCTCAACGAGCAACAGGACAAGGCCATCGACGCCTTCATCGAAGCCGTCCAGAACGACCCCGACACCACCGAGCTGCACTTCGCGCTGGGCAACCTGTTCCGCCGCCGCGGCGAGTTCGAGCGCGCGGTGCGGGTGCACCAGCACCTGCTGGGCCGCTCCGACCTGGGTGCCACCGAGCGCGACCGCGCCCAGCACGCGCTGGCACAGGACTTCATGAAGGCCGGCCTGTTCGACCGTGCCGAGCAGTGCTACAAAGCCCTGGAAGGCACGCCCTTCGACACAGAAGCCCGCCTGGCGCTGCTGAACCTCTATGAGCGCTCGCGCGACTG
>NZ_VIDT01000309.1 GCF_006519715.1 Ideonella azotifigens | reverse complement strand
CAGCGTGGAAGACCGGCAGTGGCTGGAGCGCCTGTCCTGGGGTGCCAACGACAGCCTGGCGCGGGAATTCCAGGCCATGGGCCGTGAGCGCTGGCTGGCAATGCAGCTGACGCCGCAATGGCCGCCCACGCTGCCACCGGTGGTCAAGGCGCAGATTGACGCGCTGGACATCAGCCGCAAGCCAATGCTGGCGCTTGCGCGAGCCAGCGACGAACAGCGCAAGGCCTGGGTGGCGATGAAAGGCGACGAGCAAGTGGCCGCGCGCCAGGCCTGGCAGCAGGAGATGGCGCGCCTCACCACCGAGGCCGTCAACCGGCAACTGCTGCGCAGCCTCTATGCGCGCGAGCAACTGCAGGATCAGATGGGCTGGTTCTGGTTCAACCACTTCAACGTCTACGCCCAGAAGGCCAACCTGCGGGTCATGATGGGCGATTACGACGACACCATCCGCCCGCTGGCGCTGGGCCGTTTCCGAGACCTGCTGGGCGCGGTCGTCTACCACCCGGCCATGCTGCGCTACCTGGACAACGACCAGAACCGCGTCGGCAAGCTCAACGAGAATCTGGGCCGCGAACTGCTGGAGCTGCACACGCTGGGCGTGGACGGCGGCTACAGCCAGCAGGACGTGCAGGAGATGGCGCGTGTGCTGACCGGCTTCGGCCTGCAGATCGAGGAACAGAACCCGCGCATGAAGCCCGAGTTCGAGGCACAGTACCTGCGCCGCGGGCTGTTCGAGTTCAACCCGCAGCGCCATGACCCGGGTTCGAAGAAAGTGCTGGGCGAGACGGTGCAGGGCCAGGGCGGCGTGGCCGAGCTGAACGGCGTGCTGGACCGCCTGGCGCGCCACCCGTCTACCGCACGTCACATCTGCCGCAAGATTGCCGTCTACCTGGTGGCCGACGAACCCTCGCCGGCGCTGGTGCAAAAGCTCTCGGCGCGCTACCTGGCGAGCGACGGCCGCATCGACCAGGTGCTGCGCGAGCTGTTCGCCGCGCCCGAGTTCGCGGCCTCGCTGAACAAGCGCTTCAAGGACCCGATGCAGTTCGTGCTGTCCGCCGTGCGCCAGTGCCATGACGGGCAGACGGTGGTCAACACGCAGCCGATCCGCGGCTGGCTGCAGCGCCTGGGCGAGGCGCCCTACATGCGCGTGACGCCCGATGGCTACCCGCTCGAAAGCTCGGCCTGGAACGGCCAGGGCCAGTTGACGGCACGTTTCGAGCTGGCGCGCATCATCGTCACCGGCGGCAATGTGAACAACCACCTCTTCCGCGCCGAGGGCGACCCGCCGCTGGCCCAGGTGCCGCAGGCGCGGGCACGCGGCGAACTGTTCAAGGCGGCGATCGAGCCGACGCTGGCGCAGGCCACCAAGCTTGCGCTGACCCAGGCCGCCACGCCGCGCGAAGCTGACGCGCTGTGGCTGTCGTCTCCCGAATTCATGTGGCGCTGAGCCTGCGGAGTATTTGCAAATGACCGTGATGCTGAACCGACGCCAACTGCTGGGCCGCGCCGCAGCCAGCCTGCCCTTGCTGGCCGGCACTTTCTCGTCCACCTCGCTGTGGGCCGGGCCGAACGACCTGCCGCGCACGCTGATCGTCTTCCTGCGCGGTGCCTATGACGCCAACAGCCTGCTGGTGCCCTACACCAGTTCGTTCTACTACGAGAGCCGGCCTAACATCTCAATCGCCAAGCCCGACGGCAGCAGCGATGGCGCGCAGAAGCTGGACGCCGACTGGGCGCTGGCGCCGGCCACCACCGAAAGCCTGATGCCGCTGTGGCAGAAGAAGCAGCTGGCCTTCGTGCCTTTTGCCGGCAGCGAAGACGTGAGCCGCAGCCACTTCGAGACGCAGGACAACTTCGAGCTGGGCCAGGGCGTGGGCGGCAGCCTGCAATACCGCAACGGCTTCATGAACCGCCTGGCCACCACGCTGGGCGTGCAGAAGCAGCCCGGCCGCGAGGCGCTGGCCTTCACCGACCAGCTGCCGCTGATCTTCCAGGGCAAACTGGCCGTGGGCAACCAGGGCCTGCGCTCGGTGGGCGGCGGCGGGGTGGACGAACGCCAGGCCAACCTGGTCCGCAGCATGTATGCGCAGACGCCGCTGTCCGGCGCGGTCGACAGCGGCTTCGATACCCGGCGCGAAGTGCTGCAGGAAATGGGCGAGCAAAAGGACATGGCCAGCCGCAATGCCATTGGCTCCAAGGGCTTCGAGGCCGAAGCCAAGCGGGTGGCCAAGCTGATGCGCGAGCGCGTGGCATTGGGCTTCATCGACGTGGGCGGCTGGGACACGCATGCCAACCAGGGGGCCGCGCTGGGCGGCTTGGCCACGCGGCTGTCGGAGCTGTCGGCCGGCCTGGCGGCGTTTGCCACCGAGATGGGCCCGCAGTGGCAGAACACCACGGTCATCGTCGTCAGCGAGTTCGGCCGCACCTTCCGGGAGAACGGCAACCGTGGCACCGACCATGGCCACGGCACCGTCTACTGGGTGATGGGCGGCGGCCTGAAGGCCGGCGGCAAGGTCGTCGGCCCGCAGCAGCAGCTGCGCGCCGACACCTTGTTCCAGGACCGCGACATGCCCGCGTTGACCGACTACCGCGCCATGCTGGCGGGGCTGTGGGGCCGCCAGTACGGCATCAGCCTGGCGCAGCAACAGCAGGTCTTCCCCGGCCTGAAGGCTGGCGTGGACCTGGGCCTGGTGTGAGCTGGCGGGCTTCCCCATGGGCTGCCAGCGGTCTCTCCAATGGCGGATGACAGCGTCGCCCGGACACGTCATGGTACGAAGTTGCCATCCGGCACTGCACGCTCACCACAAGGCGCTCATCATGAATGACCAGACCCTCCTGAACCACATCACCCAGCTCGTCGAAGAAGAGCACACGCTGCGTGCCGCGCCCACCTCGGCGGGCGCCGAAGCCGAACGCCTGCGCCACGTGGCCGAGCAGCTGGACCAGTGCTGGGACCTGCTGCGCCAGCGCCGCGCCAAGCGCGAGTTTGGCGAGAACCCGTCGGAGGCGCATGTGCGCGACGTGGGCACGGTGAAGCGCTACGAAGGCTGAATGCGCAGCCGCGGCAGCGGCAGGCATGCTGATGCCTTTGCGGCACGCGGCCCGGCATGATTCGTCGTGCAACGAAGCGTTTCGGCGGCAAGCTCCCTAGAGTCGAGGCCATGCACTCGATTGTCCTGCCCAACCCCCCGCCCCGCGTTCCCAGTTCTGTGGAGGTGTGCCCGTCCATCCTCTATTTCGGCACGCCAGTGGCGTTGATCAGCACGCTGAACCTGGAAGGGGCGGCCAATCTCTCGCCCATGTCTTCTGTCTGGGCGCTGGCTGACCGCTTGGTGCTGGGCCTGGCGCAGGCGAGCCAAGGCTGCGAGAACTTCGTGCGCTCTGGCGAAGCGGTGATCAACCTGCCAGGGCCCGACCAATGCGTTGCGGTGGAAGCGCTGGCGCCCACCACCGGCCGGTTTCCCGTGCCGGGTCACAAGCGGGACATGGGCTACCGCCACGAGGGCGACAAGTTCGCCCTGGCCAAGTTCACGCCGCTGGCCTCCCGCTTCGTGGGCCCGCCGCGCATTGCCGAGTGCCCGCTGCAACTGGAGGTGCGTTTGCTGGCCGCCCATGGTGCCTCCGTGGTGGACGGCGCCGACCCCGGCTTCCTGCTGCTCGAAGCCAAGGTGCTGCAAGTCCACGCGCACCAGGACATTGTCCTGCCGGGCAGCCAGCACATCGACACGCAGCAGTGGAGCCCGCTGCTCTACGTGTTCCGCCACTACTTCGCCACCGGTGGCCGATTAGGCCGGAACTTTCGCGCGGAGACCTGAGTTCGCGCGTCCCTTGAAGACCTGGCCTGCTCGAGGCCGAGGGCCAGGTCTTTGGGGCGCGCTGCCGCGGGCGTTCAGCAGCTTCAGACGCCCATCGCCGGGTCGCTGGTGCTGTGCTTGCCGTTTTCGATGCGGCCAGCCACGCGCCGCACGAAGGCTGCTTTGCTGCCCACGCTGACCGTCAGGTCGTACCAGCCCTTTTCCGGGCTGGCGTCGTAAGTGACCGTCAGCGAGGTGCCGGCGGGCACTTTGTAGGAAGCTGGCGAGGCATCGCGGTAGGCGTTGATGACGATGTCGAAGCTGCAGTCCGCACTGCCGCTGTTCTTCAGCACCAGCGAGAGCGTGCGGTCCTTGGACGACTGCTTCACTTCCAGCTCGGGGTTGGCCGAAGGGCTCTTCTTGGCCAGGTCGGTGTCGCCCTGCAGGTGGCGGTGGAAGCCGTTCGGGCCGAGGATCCACAGGTCGTAGGCGCCCTGGTCGTCCTTGGCCGACCAGCTGCCGCTCAGGTTCATGCCGGCTTCCACCGTGTAGCGGCGCGGCATGCGGTCCAGATGCAGCTTGTCATAGACGTGGAACACCACGCCCACGCTGCCCTTGTTGCGGAACACCACGTCCACCCGCTTGTCGGCCGCCAGCACCGTGGCGTCCACCTTCAGCACATAGGGCAGGGCGCGCGAGTGGCGGATGCCCCAGGGCTGCGTGGGCAGGGTCTGGCTGGCCTCTGGCGGCACGGGCACTTGTGGCAGCGTTTCCTGCTGGGCGCGCAGCTTGTCGGCCGACTTCTTGGTCAGCTTGGGCAGCGCCGGCAGCGGGTCCACGTTGGGGCTGACGAAGTTGAAGGCCGAGGTCAGGTCACCCGCCACGGCACGGCGCCAGGTGCTGATCTGCGGCTCCTGCACGCCGAAGCGCTGCTCCAGGAAGCGGATGACGGAGGTGTGGTCGAAGACCTGCGAGTTGACCCAGCCGCCGCGGCTCCAGGGCGACAGCACCAGCATCGGCACGCGCGGGCCCATGCCGTAGACCCGGCCGTCGGGCTGCGGCTGGCTGGTCGTGCCGGGCGGGTTGGCGTGGGTGAAACGTTCGCTGTCCACCGGGCAGGTGGAAGCACCGGCCACATTGCCGCTTTCGTCGATGGCGGGCGCTGCCGGGGTAGGCACGTGGTCGAAGAAACCGTCGTTCTCGTCGAAATTGACCAGCAGCACCGTCTTGCTCCACACGGCCGGGTCCGCGGTCAGCGCGTTGAGCACCTGCTCGATGTACCAGGCGCCTTGCACCGGGCTGGACGGGCCAGGGTGCTCGCTGTAGGTCTCGGGCGCGACGATCCACGACACGGCAGGCAACGTGCCGGCCTTGATGTCGTCCTTGAGCGCCTGCAGGAAGCCGCCGTCCGGCATGGTGTTGGCAATGCCCTTGCACAGCGGGCTGATCGCGTCATGCGTGGCAGGCGCGTACGGGATGTACGGCGAGCCGTCGCCGTTGTTGCCCATCGCGATGTTGGCCAGGCGGTAGTTGACGAAGCCGGCCAGCGAGTTGTCGGTGAAGTTGTCCGGCATGTTCTGGTAGACCTTCCAGCTCACGCCGGCGGCCTGCAGGCGCTCCGGGTAGGTGGCCCAGGTGTAGCCCTTGTCCGGGGCTTCCATGCCGTCCCATTCGTTGACCACTGCTGCCACGTTGGCGCCGGTCGGGCCGTTGGTGCCGGTCCACAGGAACAGGCGGTTCGGGTTGGTGCCGGCCTGGATGGCGCAGTGGTAGGCGTCGCACACGGTGAAGGCATTGGCCAGCGCGAACTGGAAGCCGACTTCGGCTTCGCGGTAGTAGCCCATCGAGTGGTCGGTCTTGTAGCGCGGCCATTCATTCAGGCGGCCGGCATTCCAGGCGTTCTGCGCGTCGTTCCACGAGTGCGGCGTGCCCTGCACCCGCTGCGCGTTGCCCTGGCTGCTGTCCAGGTGGTAGGGCAGCACGACGCGGGTGCCATCGCTCTGCTCCCAGACGCTGCGGCCGTTGGCCAGTGGAATCGTGAAACGATCGCCAAAGCCGCGCACACCCACCAGGGTACCGAAGTAGTTGTCGAACGAACGGTTCTCCTGCATCAGGATCACCACGTGCTTGACGTCCTTGATGGTGCCGGTGGTGTTGTCCGCCGGAATGGCCAGCGCGCGGGCGATGGCGGGCGGCAGCGCGGTGGTGGCGGCTGCGGCGGCGGCGAGTTGGGCGGTGCCGCGCAGGAAGCTGCGGCGGTCGGTGGGCTGGTTCATCAGATTCCTGGAAGCTGCAAAGGACCGCGCCACCGGTGCGGTGGCGCATTGGCAAACCACGCAGAATGCAGCGGTTTGAAGTCAGGCGTGTGATGACTTGATGCAGTGGGACCCTCTCGGCGGGCTTCCCCATGGCCCGTCAGCGGTTTCTCCAATGGCAGATGACAGCAGCCTCCGGACGGGTCATGGTGCGGGTTGCCATCAACGGCCCAACCAAAGGCGCTGACATGAACGACCAGACCCTCT
>NZ_VIDT01000308.1 GCF_006519715.1 Ideonella azotifigens | reverse complement strand
GCAATTGCGCGCCGCGCCGCTGGCCGCCGTCGACACCGAGACCGATTCGCTGGACCCGGTGCGCGCCCGCATCATCGGCATCTCGTTTGCCATCGAGCCCGGCCGCGCGGCCTACGTGCCGACCGGCCACGACTACCCCGGTGCGCCGGACCAGCTGCCGCTGGACACCGTGCTGGAACAGCTCAGGCCCTGGCTGGAAGACCCGGCGGCGGCCAAGGTGGGCCAGAACCTGAAGTACGACCTGCACGTGTTCAACAACCATGGCGTGGCGCTGCGCGGCATCGCGCATGACACGCTGCTGCAGAGCTACGTGCTGGAAGCCCACAAGCCGCACAGCCTGGAAAGCCTGGCCGACCGCCACCTGGACCGCAAGGGCCTGAGCTACGAGGACCTGTGCGGCAAGGGCGCGAACCAGATCCCGTTCTCGCAGGTGGACGTGGAACGCGCGACGACCTACAGCGGCGAAGACAGCGAGATGTGCCTGCAGGTGCACCAGGACCTGTGGCCGCAGCTGCAGGCCGAGCCAGGGCTGCTGAACGTCTACCAGCAGATCGAGATGCCGGTCAGCCTGATCCTGCAGCGCGTGGAGCGCCACGGCGTGCTGATCGACCCGCAGCGCCTGGCGGACCAGAGCCGCCAGCTGGCCGAACGCATGATCGCGCTGGAGCGCGAGGCCTACGAGATCGCCGGCCAGCCCTTCAACCTGGGTTCGCCCAAGCAGATCGGCGAGATCCTGTTCACCAAGCTGGGCCTGCCGGTCAAGAAGAAGACAGCCAGCGGCGCGCCATCCACCGACGAAGAAGTGCTGCAGGAGCTCGCGGCCGACTACCCGTTGCCGGCCAAGCTGCTGGAGCACCGCAGCCTGTCCAAGCTCAAGGGCACCTACACCGACAAGCTGCCGCTGATGGTCAACCCGCAGACCGGCCGCGTGCACACCAACTACGCGCAGGCGGTGGCGGTCACCGGGCGCTTGTCGAGCAACGACCCGAATCTGCAGAACATTCCGATCCGTACCGCGGAAGGCCGTCGCGTGCGCGAGGCCTTCATCGCGCCGCCGGGCCACCGCATCGTCAGCGCCGACTATTCGCAGATCGAGCTGCGCATCATGGCCCACATCAGCGGCGACCCTGGCCTGACGCGCGCCTTCAGCGAAGGCATGGACGTGCACCGCGCCACCGCTTCGGAAGTCTTCGGCACCGAGCCGGGCGCGGTCACCAGCGAGCAGCGCCGCTATGCCAAGACCATCAACTTCGGGCTGATCTACGGCATGGGCGCGTTTGGCCTGGCGCAGAGCCTGGGCATCGACCAGAAGGCGGCGAAGAACTACATCGACCGCTACTTCGAGCGCTTTGCCGGCGTGAAGCGCTACATGGAGGAAACCAAGGAATCGGCCCGCCAGCTCGGCTATGTCGAAACCCTGTTCGGCCGCCGCATCTACCTGCCCGAGATCAATGGTGGCAACGGCCCTCGCAAGAGCGGCGCCGAGCGCCAGGCCATCAATGCGCCGATGCAGGGCACCGCGGCCGACCTGATCAAGCTGGCGATGATCGCGGTGCAGGGCGAGCTGGACCAGGAACAGCGCGCCACGCGCATGGTGATGCAGGTGCACGACGAACTGGTCTTCGAGGTGCCTGAAGCCGAGCTGGACTGGGCCAAGGAGGCCGTGCCGCGTTTGATGGCTGGCGTCGCTGCGTTCAAGGTGCCATTGATTGCAGAGGTCGGCGTCGGCGCGAACTGGGACGAGGCCCATTAGGAATGGCGCACCCGGCCTCGCGAGTACGCAAGGCCACCCGCCGGGCGGGTTGCGCAGCCGCCTTGAGGCGGCTCGGCGCCAGCTGCGTGGGGTGCGGTGTGGTCAAGTTTGGAGGACTGAAACGATGATGGACGCAGAAGAATTCAACGCCCGCGGCATGCGCACCTTGCCCGGCCACATGGGCATTCGCATCCTGGAGGTGGGCGAGCAGGTGAAGGCCGAGATGCCGGTGCGCCAGGAGGTGATGGCGCCGAATGGTTACCTGCACGCCGGCAGCATCGTCACGCTGGCAGACACCTGCTGCGGCTACGGCTGTGCGGCCAATTTGCCCAAGGGCGCGAAGGGCTTCACGACCATCGAGCTGAAGTCCAACCACCTGGGCACCGCGCTGGAAGGCATGATTGCCTGCACCGCGACCATGCTGCACGGCGGCCGCACCACCCAGGTCTGGGACGCGGTGGTCACGCACCGAGACACCGGCAAGACGATTGCGATGTTCCGCTGCACGCAGATGGTGCTGTACCCAGCGCCTGCAGCTTGAAGCCCACGTCACGGCGGCTTCATCTCGCGGTCATGCTTGCGTCACTGCGCCGGCCCAGCATGGGAAGCCATGCAGACCGCCTTCCTGCCCTCCGCGCCGGCCACGCCGGCAGCACCCCGGCCGCCTGACCTTGCTTCGCTGGCGCGCGCCACGCTGCTGTCAGACGAGCATGACGGTGCCGACGCGCCCTCGCCACGGCACCGCTTCCGCACCGTGTGGATCTCGGACGTGCACCTGGGCACCCCGGGCTGCCAGGCGCAGGCGCTGCTGGACTTCCTGCGTGTGACCGAGTGCGAGACGCTGTTCCTGGTTGGCGACATCGTCGACGGCTGGCAACTGCGCCGCAGCTGGTACTGGCCGCAGGCGCACAACGACGTGGTGCAGAAGCTGCTGCGCATGGCGCGCAAGGGCACGCGGGTCATCTACGTGCCGGGCAACCACGACGAGTTCGCCCGCAAGTACCTGGGCCACAGCTTTGGCGGCATCGAGGTGGTGGAAGACTGGGTGCACGTGACCGTTGACGGCCGCAAGTTGTGGGTCACTCACGGCGACCTGTTCGATGGCGTGATCCAGTGTGCCAAGTGGCTGGCCTACCTGGGCGACTCTGCCTACGAGTTCACGCTGAAGCTGAACCGCTACCTCAATCACTGGCGCGCCAAGCTGGGCCTGCCGTACTGGAGCCTGTCCAAGTACCTGAAGCTGAAGGTCAAGCGCGCGGTCAGCTACGTGGCGGACTTCGAGGGCGCGCTGGCCCGCGAGGCGCGCAAGCGCGGGGTGCAAGGCGTCGTCTGCGGCCACATCCACCATGCCGAGTTGCGCGACATCGACGGTATCCTCTACGCCAACGATGGCGACTGGGTCGAGAGCCTCAGCGCGCTGGTCGAGCACTTGGACGGCCAGCTGGCACTGGTCGACGGCGTGCAGCGTCCCGACTTCGCAGCGCCGGTTCCGGCGAGCCAGCCGGCGCTGGTGGCGGGCGCCTGATGGCGCCAGCTTCGCATTTGTGACAGCGTCACGGCGTCGTCACATAAAGTTCATAAACTGCCCGCATGAGTGCTGAGTCTGCCTTACGTGATGCTGCCCAACCGACCGAGACAGCGCCTGTCGTGCCTGCGCAAATGAGCACGCCGGCGGCACCGCTGGCCTCGCCGGCCGACGCAGCCCCCGGGCTGCCGCCGCTGCTGAACCGCGAGCAGGCCATCCTGGCCTTCAACCGCCGGGTGCTGGCCCAGGCCCAGCGCCCGGATGTGCCGCCGCTGGAGCGGCTGCGCTACGTGACCATCGTATCGTCCAACCTGGACGAATTCTTCGAGGTGCGTTTTGCCGACACGCTGGAGGCTGCCCGGGCCGCCGGCGGCGATGCCAGCCGTGACGACCTGGCCACGCTGGCCGCGCGAGCCCATGCATTGATCGACGAGCAGTACGCGCTGTTCAACACCAAGGTCATGCCGGCGCTGCGCCAGCACGGCATCGAGATCATCAACCACGCCGAACGCACGCCCGAGCAGCGCGAGTGGGTCTCGCGCTTCTACCAGCGCGAGCTGCGGCCGCTCTTGATGCCGGTGGGCCTGGACCCGACGCATCCGTTCCCGCAGGTGGCCAACAAGTCGCTGAACTTCATCGCCCGGCTGGGCGGGCGCGATGCTTTCGGCCGCGAGAGCACGATTGCCATCGTCAAGGTGCCGCGCGTGCTGCAGCGCGTGATCCGCCTGCCGGCGGAGGTTTGCGCGCCGGGCCAGCAAGGCTTTGTGATGCTTTCCAGCGTGATCCGGGCGCACCTGGAAGACCTTTTTCCCGGCCGCACCGTCGAGGCCTTCTCGCAGTTCCGCGTGACCCGCGATTCGGACCTGGAAGTCGACGAAGACGACACCGTCAACCTGCGCCAGGCCGTGCGCACCGGGCTGACCACGCGGCACTACGGCCAGGCCATCCGGCTGGAAGTGGTGAGCAGCTGCCCCGAGGAGCTGTGGCGCCTGTTGCTGGAGCAGTTCAAGCTGCCCGAGGCGGCGCTTTACCGCGTGGACGGCCCGGTCAACCTGGTACGGCTGAACCAGCTGATCGACCAGGCCGACGACGTGCCCGGCGTGCAGCTGCGTTTCCCGCCACACGAGCCGCGCTGGCCCTCGCGCCGGCTGCGCCGCGGCGAATCCATCCTCAGCGTGGTGCGAGAACACGACGTGTTGCTGCACCACCCGTTCGAAAGCTTCGACCCGGTGGTCGAGTTCCTGCGCGAAGCCGTGCTGGACCCGGACGTGCTGGTGATCCGCCAGACCATCTACCGCACCGGCGCGCAGTCGGTGCTGATGGACCTGCTGATCGAGGCGGCGCGGCGCGGCAAGGAAGTCACCGTGGTGGTGGAGCTGAAGGCGCGCTTCGACGAGGAGGCCAATGTCAACTGGGCCGACCGGCTGGAAGCGGTGGGCGTGCAGGTGGTCTACGGCATCGTCGGCCTGAAGACGCATGCCAAGCTGCTGCTGGTCACCCGCCGCGAGGCCAGCAAGCGCGGCGGCGTGAAGATGCGCCGCTATGTGCACCTGTCCACCGGCAACTACAACCCCAAGACGGCCAGGCTCTACACCGACCTGGGCTACCTGACGGCCGACCCGCGCATCACCGCCGATGCCGAGGCCGTGTTCCAGCAGATTGGCAGCCTGACCCGTCTGGGCCCGCCGCGCCAGCTGCTGACCGCGCCCTTCGTGCTGCACGACCGCCTGATGCGGCACATCGAGCAGGTCGGTGCAGCGTCGGCCGCCGGCTACGGTGGGCGCATCGTCGTCAAGTGCAATGCCTTGACCGACCCGGCGCTGATCCAGGCGCTGATGCGTGCCGGCCAGGCCGGTGCGCAGATCGACCTGATCGTGCGCGGCGCCTGCATGCTGCCGCCAGGCCTGCCGGGGCAGACCGACAACATCCGGGTGCGCTCGGTGGTCGGCCGCTTCCTGGAGCATTCGCGGGTGCTGTACTTCCGCTGGGGCGATGGCGACGAGGAAGAGGCGCTGTACCTGTCGAGTGCGGACTGGATGAGCCGCAACATGTTCCGCCGCATCGAGCTGGCCTGGCCGGTGCGGGACCCCAGGCTGCGCCAGCGCGTGATCGACGAATGCCTGGTGCCTTACCTGCACGACACCCGCGACGCCTGGCTGCAGCAACCCGATGGCAGCTACCAGCGCGTGTCCAGCGAAGGCATCAGCGTGCAGCAGGCCTTGATGCAGCTCTACTCCTCTCGCAGCACCGCCTGACACCCATGGACCTGATCCTCTGGCGCCACGCCGAAGCCGATGAAACCGCGGCCGAGCTGCCCGACCTGGAGCGGGCGTTGACCACCAAGGGCGAGCGCCATGCGCGGCGGGTGGGCGAGTGGCTGAACCGCTTCCTGCCGGAGCGCACGCGGGTGCTGGTCAGCCCGGCCAAGCGCACCCAGCAGACCGCGCATGCGCTGGGCCGGCGCTTCAAGACGGTCGAGACGCTGGGCCCGGACGGCACGGTCGAAGGCTTGCTGGCCGCCGCGCGCTGGCCGGATGCCAAGGAGCCTGTGCTGGTCGTCGGCCACCAGCCCACGCTGGGCCTGGCCGCGGCCTACCTGATGATCGGCCCGCGCATGGCGGCGGCGACCTTCAGGGCCGAGGACGGCAGCGAAGACCCGGCGATGCTGCCCTGGGCCGTGAAGAAGGGCGGCGTGTGGTGGCTGCGCTACCGGCCGCGCGAGGAGCGCGGCGAGGTGGTGCTGGTTGCTGTCCGCACCCCCGAGCAAATCTGATCAGGCTCAGCCAGGCAGCAACTCGAAGCTGGCCTCGGCGACGACCGCGCCGTTGACCTGCAGCTCGACCTTGTGCAGCCCCGGGTAGTAGCGCCGCGTGGTGATGGGCTTGAGGGCGTGGCTGCGCTGCAGCAGCAGCGTCTCGCCGGCCCCAAGTTCGCGCTGCCAGCCCTTGAAGACCTTGGCGCTGGTCCGGCCGTCGGCTTTCACGTGATGCACCAGGTAGTCGACCAGCAAGGTCTGGCGCTCGGCCGCGGTGCTGCGCAGCGTGGCACGCAGCTGCACCGCGCC
>NZ_VIDT01000307.1 GCF_006519715.1 Ideonella azotifigens | reverse complement strand
CACAGGCGCCGCGCCGGCAGCGTTTGCGAGGCCCAGCGGCGGATCTGCCAGCGCAGTGAACTGGCGCGTGAAGCGGCTCTTGCAACCGGCCGTGACACGCACCAGCAGCACCGGTTCTTCGACCGGCGAGGTGGTGGTGATGCGGGCCAGCCATTGCTGGCGGCCGGACTGGCCGACAACGGCAGGCTGGGCCTGCACCTGGACCCGCACTTCAGCGTCCGGCAGGCGCCGGTCGCCCGACAAGACTTCGGCACTGATGCAGTCGGCGACGATCGCCTCTTCGTCTTCCAGCGTCAGCGGGAGCAGCAGTTGCAATGGCTGGCCCATCACCGCCTGAAAGGCCGGGGGGCCAAAGCTGGCGCCGTGGGCAGACAGGCTGGCCGACAGCGTGCAAAGGCACAGGAGCGCGGGGACTCTTTTTCTTGTCATGCCTGCTGCGTATCGAGTTGTTTTTGACTCTATCACGCAGGGTTGCCCTCATCTTCTCGGGGCTCGCCCGCACTGTGCTGCACACACCACTGCAACATCACAGATGCCAGAATCTGCGGAACTAGTTGGCATTTACAGCGGCTGGTGTTCGATGGCCGGCCCTTAACAAAATCAGAAATGAGCCGGTCCGGCCTTCCATAGATTCAAAACCTTGCGGGAGATTCCATGCCGTCCGAACTGCTGACACAGTGTGAAGGCCAGACCCTGGTGCTGACGCTGAGCGACCCCGCCACGCGCAACACCTTGTCGCCGCAGGTCTACTCGGCGGGGGTCGAGGCACTCAACGTGGCGGCGGATGACCCGACGCTGCGGGCCGTCATCGTGCGCGGCGATGGCGAGCACTTCTGCGCCGGCGGCGACCTGAACCGGATTGCCGGCGCACGCGAACGGCCGCCGCAGTTGCAGGCCGAATCCATCGACCAGTTCTGCGGCCTGGTCGAGGCGCTGGGACATTTCCCCAAGCCGGTGATCGCCGCGGTAGAGGGCTTTGCGGCCGGTGGCGGCATGGCGCTGGCGCTGGCCTGCGACCTGATCGTCGCGGCCGACGATGCGCGTTTCGTGATGTCCTATGCCAAGCTGGGCCTGTCGCCCGACGGCGGTGCCAGCTGGCACCTGGCGCGGGCACTGCCACGGGCGCTGGCGCTGGAACTGATGTGGCTGGCCGAGCCCATCGGTGCGCAGCGGCTGCATGCGCTGGGACTGGTCAACCGCCTGACCGAAAAAGGCCAGGCGCTGGCCACCGCGCTGGCGCTGGCCCGCCAACTGGCCGACATGGCGCCCAACGCAGTGGCCAGCAGCAAGGAACTGGTGCAACAGGCGCCGGCACGGCGCTTGCGCGAGCAGATGGAAGCCGAGAAGCGCGAGTTCGTTGCCAACCTGTTCCACGACAACGGCGGCGAAGGCATTGCCGCTTTCCAGGCCAAGCGCAAACCTGAATTCCGCTGAGCGTCTACTCGCGCTCGCCACCAACCGCCACCATGCCCACCGCCCTGCCCGATCCCCTGCCCGCTTTCACCCCACCCGCCCGCCGGCGCCTTTACCTGATGCGCCACAGCTCGGTGGACTACTTCCTGCCCGACGGCTCGCCGCTGGACCCGCATAGCGTGCCACTGAGTGCGACCGGCCGAGCCCAGGCGGACGCCGCGGGCCGCTTGTTTGGCGAGGCCGGCGTGCGCTTCGACCGGGTACTGGTCAGCGGCCTGCCGCGCACGCGCGAAACCGCGCAGCGCGTGCTGGCCGCTGCCGGCCAGTCCATCACGCCGGTGGTCGACACGCGGCTGCAGGAAATCCGCCCCGGGCGGCTGGAAAACATTCCACGCGACGAACTGCACGCGGCCTTCACCGAGCTGTTCAACAACGACCCGCAGATCGAGCAGCACCGCTTCCTCGGCGGCGAGACCGTGGGCGAACTGCTGGACCGCATCCTGCCGGCCTTCGATGAACTGCTGGCAGACAGCGGCTGGCAGACCGTGCTGCTGGTGCTGCACGGCGCCGTGAACCGCGGGCTGCTGTCACGCGCCCTGTGTGGCCAGCGCACCTTCTTCGGCCGGCTGGAGCAGGCGCCGGGCTGCATCAACGTGCTGGACATCGGCACCCAGGACATCGTCGTGCGCACCATCAACCTCGCGCCCACCCAATGGCTGCAGGAACGCGAGCGGCTGACGACGATGGAAAAGCTGCTGCTGCAGTACACCGGCAAGCCGGTCTGAAACTCAAGTGCCGTAACCCGGCATTTGACGATCCAGTCGGCGCAACAGTCCGGGCCAGATCAGCTGGCTGCCCATGCCGCGCGTGACCTGCGCGGCCTGCTGGCGCGCGGTCGCGATGATCTCCGGCGCCACGTGCACCAGGCTCCCGCCGCCGGCTTGCGCACGCACCTGGATCGCGCAGGTGGTCTCGAACAGGTACATCGCCTGGAAGGCATCGGCAATCGTCTTGCCCACCGTCAACAGGCCATGGTTGCGCAACATCAGGAAGCTGTTTTCGCCCAGGTCGCGCACCAGCCGCGGCTTCTCGTCGTCGCGCAGCGCCACGCCTTCGTAATCGTGATAACCCAGGCTGCCGAGCACGAAGATGGACTGCTGCGACAGCGGCAGCAAGCCCTCGGCCTGGGCCGAGACTGCAATACCATTCAGGGTATGCGTGTGCAGCACGCAGCCGACCTCATGGCGAACCGCATGCACGGCGCTGTGGATGGTGAAGCCGGCCGGGTTGACCGGGTATGGCGAGTCGCTCAGCTTGTTGCCTTCGTGGTCCACCTTCACGAGGCTGCTGGCGGTGATCTCCTCGAACAGCATGCCGTAGGGGTTGATCAGGAAGGCGCCATCTTCCCCGGGCACGCGGGCGCTGATGTGGGTGAAGACCAGGTCATCCCAGTGGAACAGCGCAACCAGCCGGTAGGCGGCGGCCAGGTCCACGCGGGTTTGCCATTCCGCTTCGCTGCAGCTTGGCCTCAGGGTTTCCAGACGAGCATTCATTGTTTGTCTCCGTGGTGACGCGGTGCCCAGGGGAAACCGCAACATGGACAATACCGACAACGATCATGTCGCCGTTGTCACGTCAGGGACAAATGATGAATACCCCCATTCTTACAATCGAAGAGCGCCACAACATTGATTCAGCTTCATGGTTTTCCTCGCTTTCGCACACCCTGCGCTCTGCCATCATGGCGCGAGCCTTTGTGCGGCGATTGCAGGACGGCACACCGCTCGCCGCGCGCGGCGGGCCGGCCGAAGATTGGGTCGGGGTGGCCAAGGGTGCAGTGCGGGTCAGCACGGTGTCGCTGTCTGGCAAGCAGGTTTCGCTGACCTACGTCGAACCAGGCACCTGGTTTGGCGACATCGCGTTGTTCGATGGCCTGCCGCGCACCCACGACGCGACGGTCCATGGCGCGACCACGCTGGTCGGTGTCACCAAGGCGGATTTCAAGGAGCTGCTGTCGCAGCACACGGAGTTGTACGAGGCGCTGCTGCGCCTGAACTGCCGCCGCCTGCGGCTGATGTTCAACCTGTTCGAGGACCTCAACACCCGGCCGCTCTCCGCACGCCTGGCCAAGCAGTTGCTGCTGCTGGCCAACAGCTACGGCATCGCGCAGGGCGAGGAGATCCGCATCGGGCTGCAGCTGGCGCAGGAAGACCTGGCGCAACTGCTGGGCGCCTCGCGCCAGCGGGTCAACCAGGAACTGAAGGAACTGGAACGCGAGGGCGTGCTGCGGGTGGAACCCACGCGCCTGGTCGTGCTGCACAGGGACAAGCTGCTGGCCGCAGCGCAACGCTGAGCATCCGCCGGGTTCGCCCTGCGGCGCAGGGATGAACAACGCATGGACCTCCAACACAACATCGGCACCAAGCCCGTCGCGGCCAGCCACCAGTTCGACATCGGCGCACTCGAAGCGCACCTGGCGCAGCACCTGCCGGGCTTTGCCGGACCGCTGACGGTCGAGCAGTTCAAGGGCGGCCAGTCCAACCCGACCTACAAGCTGATCACGCCGCAGCGCGCGTATGTGATGCGCTCCAAGCCGGGCCCGGCCGTCAAGCTGCTGCCGCAGGCGCATGCCATCGAACGCGAGTTCCGCGTGATGAAGGCGCTGCACGGCAGCGCGGTGCCGGTCGCCGAGATGCACCTGTTGTGCGAGGACGAAGCGGTGATCGGCCGTGCGTTCTACGTGATGGCGTGCGTGGACGGCCGCGTGATGTGGGACCAGGCCCTGCCCGACCTTTCTCCCGAGCAGCGTGGCGCGGTCTATGACGAGATGAACCGCGTGATCGCCGCGCTGCACAGCGTGGACGTGGGCGCCGTCGGCCTGGCGGATTACGGCAAGCCGGGCAACTATTTCGAGCGCCAGATCGGCCGCTGGAGCAAGCAGTACCAGGCCTCGGTCACGCAGGACATTCCGGCGATGAACCGCTTGCTGGAATGGCTGCCGGCCAACATCCCGGACAGTGCGCGCGACGCGGCGGAAGTGTCCATCGTGCACGGCGACTTCCGGCTCGACAACCTGATCTTCGACGCCGCCGAGCCGCGCGTGAAGGCGGTGCTGGACTGGGAGCTGTCCACCATCGGCCACCCGCTGGCCGATTTCAGCTACCACTGCATGGCCTGGCACATCCCCCCCGGCACCTTCCGCGGCATTGCCGGGCTGGACCATGCCGCTTTGGGCATCCCGTCCGAGCGCGAGTACGTGCGCCGCTACTGCGAGCGCACCGGCCGCGCGGACCCAGAAGCCGTCGTGCGGGACTGGAACTTCTACCTGGCCTACAACCTGTTCCGCCTGGCGGCCATCGTGCAAGGCATTGCCAAGCGGGTCGAGATGGGCACCGCTGCCAGCGAGCAGGCACGGGCCAACGGCGCGGCTGCGCCCCAACTTGCCGCGCTGGCCTGGGGCTTCGCCGCCAAGGCCTGATCCGGCCTCGGCCGCAATCGCCTTCCCTTTCAGTTTTCTCGCATCGCAAAAGCGCCATCGGCGCCATCAAAGGAGACCGCATGGACTTCGCCTATTCCCCGCGCACCCAGGAGCTGAGGGACGCCGTCTCGACGTTCATGGACCAGCACGTCTACCCCAACGAAGCCCGCTACGGGACCGAGCTGGAGGCCAACACGCAGGCAGGCAAGCGCTGGACGCCGTTGCCCGTCATCGAGGAACTCAAACCCAAGGCCCGCGCCGCCGGGCTGTGGAACCTGTTCCTGCCCGAGAGCGAGCTGGGCGCCGGCCTGCTGAACCAGGAATACGCGCCGCTGGCGGAGATCATGGGCCGCGTGCCCTGGGCCAGCGAAGTCTTCAACTGCTCGGCGCCGGACACCGGCAACATGGAAGTGCTGGTGCGCTACGGCAGCGCCGAGCACAAGGAACGCTGGCTCAAGCCGCTGCTGGCCGGCGAGATCCGCTCCGGCTTCGCGATGACCGAGCCGGCGGTGGCCTCGTCGGACGCGACCAACATCGAAGCCCGCATCGAGCGCCAGGGGGACGACTACGTCATCAATGGCCGCAAGTGGTGGACCAGCGGTGCGGGCGATCCGCGCTGCAAGGTGCTGATCTTCATGGGCAAGACCGACCCCGACGCGCCGCGCCATTCGCAGCAGTCCATGGTGCTGGTGCCGATGGACGCGCCAGGGGTCAAGGTCATGCGCGCGCTGAGCGTGATGGGCTATGACGACGCGCCGCACGGCCACATGGAGATCGACTTCCAGAACGTGCGCGTGCCAGCCAGCAGCATCCTGCTGGGCGAAGGCCGCGGCTTCGAGATCGCCCAGGGCCGCCTCGGCCCGGGCCGCATCCATCACTGCATGCGGCTGATCGGCCTGGCAGAGCGTTCGCTGGAACTGATGTGCAAGCGCGCCAGCAGCCGCGTCGCCTTTGGCAAGACGATCGCCCAGCAAGGCGTCACGCAGGAGCGCATTGCCGAGGCCCGCTGCATGATCGAGCAGGCCAGGCTGCTGACGCTGAAAGCTGCGTGGATGATGGACGTGGCCGGCAACAAGACCGCCAAGGCCGAGATCGCGATGATCAAGGTCGTCGCGCCCAGCATGGCCTGCCAGGTCATCGACTGGGCCATGCAGGTGTACGGCGCCGCCGGCATGTCGCAGGACTTCCCGCTGGCCAGCTACTACGCAGGCGCCCGCACGCTGCGCTTTGCCGACGGCCCCGACGAAGTGCACCGCAACGCGATTGCCAAGGTCGAACTGGGCAAGTACCGCGTGTGATGGGGCCACCGGCGGCAGCGTGCCGCCTTGGGCTCAATCCTCCGCTGGCGGATCGCTGGCGGGACCTTGCCGGCTCGCCAGGTCCTGCTGGCTGAGGTCGAGCTGGCTGGCGTTGATCTGGCTGGCACCCATCTGGCTGGAGATGGGCTGCGACGCAAACCCGCGCGCGCCCAGC